>CAZXFK010000033.1:0-11086 GCA_964640115.1 uncultured Gammaproteobacteria bacterium | reverse complement strand
CGACACGTCTTTGGCGGCGGGAAAAGGAAAGTAGATAGCACCGGCGATTACGGCCCCCGCCATAACAGATCCCACGATGGCTTTGATCATGGAGCGCCAAACCATTTTTTTATGTGCCAATACGCCCAAAATCAAAACGATTAATCCACCGGCTACCAAACCGATCCAAAAGCTCCGCGATAAACTGATGACAATCATGCTAATACCGATTATCCAAAGCAAAACATTTATGTAACGTTTCAGATTGAAGAAGATGCGATTGCGAAAATTGTTTGACCCGAGTTCCACTTCGCTATTCACTTCCGAATCGCCGATGACAGCGTCACGCATCCAGTAAGCTAAAACAAAGATGGATGCGAATATGGAATAGATTGCCGATTGAAAGAATACCCTGTAAACATTACCGCCGGCCGGGGTGATTTCGCCAACCCTGGTATCGCGAATCCAAGTGTAAAGAGGATCGGCCAAAAAGATTATGCCGTGCGAAAAAATATATAAAACCGCCAAAGCTTTAAGAGGCAGATAAATCAAAGCCGAGATAATGGCGGACTTTGCGTAGCGAATCAGGTCGTCTTTGAAACGATGAGCAATATCCAAAACCGGAACAAAATACAGTAAAAATATCCAAGCGTTAGCATCCTGAAATATGTATGGCTGCTTGAATATAAAACCGTTTACCAAGCCGATAAGAAGCATTACGGCTACAAATAACCAGATTTGCACGATTAGCAGTTCCGCCACTCTCCAGAAGCGCCAAATTCGCGCTTTAACGGCATTTAACGCCCAACCCAGCCCAAAACCCGCCATGATTACCATGCGAAGCGAAAAGCCCATTTCCAGGCTTGGTGTAGATACCGCCAATAAATAGCCAAACCCGCCGATCATCACTTCGAGGATAATGAGAGATAGAGCCAAAGCGGGACGTTTATAGGCTAAAAAGGCGACAGCTAATCCGCACAAACCGGCGATCAAACTGCGCGCTGAAGGATTTTGAATGGTTATATAAGATAGAACTTCCAAAGTGATAATTCCGAACAGCCAAAGTGATAAGTATTTGTAACCGCAAGTTTTTATTGCAATGGACGATTCTCTTGCTCCATTTGCATCAGTCGGTATTTTTGATTGCTTGGGTTTGAATGATGCAAAGAAACCAAGGGGTTTTTTTACCACTCCGGCAATAATAGCTAACAACAAAGACAAGGGATGCAATAAAGCAATAACCAACCAAGCTCCCCGGCCATGCCATTTCAGCATGTATTTCATTAAACTTGCGTTAAAATATTTTTGTTTACGTAATGTAAACGCTTTACTGAAAGATTGACCTCCATAATGCAATACAGCGACAGAGGGTTCATACCAAACCAGCCAGCGATTTTGTTTCGCCGTCTTACATGCATCCACTTCTTCGAACCAGATAAAATAGCGTGGATCCAAACCGTGCATTTCGTCCCAACATTCCGCACGTACCAAAAAACAGGCGCCCATTACTTGATGCACACTTAGAGGATGATTGGGATTAATATCTGTCGCAAAATATCTCTGTAGAGATTTGAGTTTTGGGAAAAAATGATGCAGTTTAAGTAAGATCAAAACTTGGCTCGTCAGTGATGGAAAACGGCGTATGCTGGGTTGATATGTACCATCGGCATTCAACAATTTGGGACCCATGATGCCGGCTTTGGGATTGAAATCCATTTTATGAACCAATTGAGTCAAACTTAGAGCCGGGCAAACGGTATCAGGATTCAACAATAAAATATAACGAGATTTGTGTTGAACAGCGCCTTGATTGTTAGCGGCTGCAAAACCCAAGTTTACATCATTGACTAATAAATCGATTCTGTCTTCACCGACAAACACACGCTTAACCATTTCAGCCGAACCGTCGGAAGAAGCATTATCCACGACAACACACTCCCAATCCAACCCTTCGCAAGCCTCGGGCAAGGATTTCAAACACCGCTCAAGCTCTGCTTGAACATTCCAGCTGACAATGACGATGTGGAGATCTTTCATAAATTAAGCTGCAAGCTACTAGCTACTAGCTTCTAGCCAAACAAACGTTTGTAACGTTAATAACGTTTATAACGAGTTCATCAAGTATAAAGTAACAAGTTCATCAAGAGCTTCTTAAGTTACTCTTGATGAACTTTAGACTTGATAAACTTGTTACTTAGTTCGACGAACTTATGTGATGCTTCTTTTTGATTATAGCTTCGGCGGTGCGGTATTTGGTTATGAGTTTTGGGGTGTAGCCGAGGATGGGCCACGGGATTTTGTAGGCAAACGAGGGAAGCCATTGGCTGATGCCGTTTTTGCGCTCTTTGACGGTGAATAAAGTTCGCGAGACATAAGCTCCCCGCTTATTGGACTTTAGCATAGTCAGCCACAAATCCCAATCTTGGAACTTGGTAAGGATTTCGTCAAAAACGGGATTGGCACTGCGCCGGATTAGAGCCGAAGTATGGATATAATTTTGTTTTCGCAGAGTATCCTCGTTAAATACTTGGCCGCGAAACAAGTGCCTGCCCCAGATAAAATCCCCATAAGCATAATCGACTGTGGGATTATTGATAAGAGCTTGGCGCATTATTTCCAAAGCATGAGGCTCGAGCTTGATATCAGCGTCCAAAAAAATAATATATTCACCATCCGCCAATTCAGCTCCCCTGTTTCGCGCAAAAGGAGCACCGGAATTTTGCGCGAGGTGGATAAATTGAATCGGCAGCAGATCAACAAATTCTTGCACCGTTGTTTCAGGATTATCAGTCGAGGCATCGTCCACCACGATGACTTGTTTTACATTTACGGTTTGATTTATCAGGGACTTGAGCGCGTCGCGTAATTCGGAGGCGTGATTGTAGCATGGTATTACTACAGATATATCTTGAGGGGCATCGCTTTTAGATGGAAGATCCGATGGTTCAGAAAAGATTGGGTCAGATAAAAAAGATGATAACAATCTCCAGCGATCCGACCAGTTGAAATCTGTTTTGACGAGTTCGCGGCCCGATTGACCGAGTTGGTTGGCGAGATTTGGATCGTTGAGGAGTTTTTGCAAAGCCTCGGTACAAGCATCAACGGTGGGCGGGATGATCAAGCCGGTTTCGTTGTTAATGACGGCTTCGGAGGTGCCACCGCTTGCGCCGGCGATGACTGGCAGGCCCGCATAAGAGGCTTCCAAAAAGACCATACCGAATCCCTCCACATCATCCGCGGTTTCTCGTCCCGGTAAACAAAATATATCAGCTGCTGAATACCAAGCGTACAAAGTTCGATCATCCGCATCGCTTACCCAGCGAACGTTGACCCCGCTAAGCTCGGCAAGCTTATGCAAAGACTCGGCGTATGGTCCGTTGCCGACTATTACTAATTCGTATTTCGAATATCGAATTTCGTATTTCGCGTCGGAAATTTCGGATTCGAATTGCGTTTTTCCCTCCTGCGCGGAGGCTTCAATGAACGCCCGTGGTTCGACGTTCGACATTCGACGTTCGACGTTCGCTACGGCTTGAATGAGTGTATCAATGCCTTTGCGTTCTACGAGACGGCTGACAGCGAGGATGACTTTGGTGTCGGACTCGACGTTTAGACGAGAACGAGCCTCGGATTTATCGGGAAGATCAAATGGATCAAGCCCTGGAGTGATAACCAAGGCATCGGCTTTAGGCACGAGCCGTTTGAGCAATCTCTCGGTTGCTTGGCTGTTGACGATAAGTGCTTTTGCATTGTTGCAGATGCGACGTAACAACCAGCGCTTCCATTTTGTTTGCGCGCGCTTAAGATCCGTACCGTGAAAAATTACGGCATACTCGGATCCGCCCAAAGCATTGGCAATCCAGGCCGAAGTGCCGATAGGAAAAACATGTGATATTAGAATGATGTTGTCTTGCGGGACTTCGAGACATCTTTTGATAAGTGGAAGCCAGCGAGGCCAAAAAGACCAGGAGAATAATATGTTTCGTACATCGTACGTCGTACGTCGTACAAAACGATCAGCGCTTTCTTGTTTGTACGATGTACGATGTACGATGTACTCATTTTCTTTAGGTATTAATACTTCGATCTGACCGTTTGCGGCTGTGGCGAGGGATGAGAGGTAACGCGCAACTCCGCCCTTGGCCGGAGGGAAATCGTGTGTGATTAGAGTAAATTTAGACATCATGAATCTGCACTGTTTTACCTAATTTGGAGCGTAAATGCAACCAAAGAGGCAGAATATCTTTCATGGATACGAGTTTGACGGCAAATGCCAAAATAACAGCGATGATTGAGCCGAAAATAAAGGCTATGGGTAAAGGCATGTAGGCGCCGATGTAATACCAAACCAACCAAGCCAAAACTGCGGCAATGAACGCCCGAGCAATGATCCAAAGAAAGTTTTTGGCACCGCCGGCATCCTTATAAGTAAATGAGAAACCGGCCGCGAGCAAAAACCAAAAGCTGAATACGCCGGCCCAAGCCGCTCCCAGAGGGCCGTAATATGGAATGAGTAAAAAGTTTAAGACGGCGTTGATTATCATGGTTGCGACCATGGCGGATGTTTTAAGGTGGGCGCGGTGAGATCCGTTTAATAAGGCACCGACCGGAAAATCGATAAAAATCGGTAAAAGGACCCAAGGCAAAACTTGCATGGCCGGAATGGAGTTGATGTATGCATCTCCGTATAAAGCCGGTATCAAGCGCGGAGCCATGGCCGAAAGACCGGCCGCTATCGGGAAACCAACGGCGGCCATGAGGCGCATGGAACCGATAAAAACTTTGCGCAATTCAACTTCTTCTTTATTGGCATAGGCTTGACTCAATGCCGGATACAAGGCCGCGGTAAAAGTCAGCGGAACAAATTGCATGGCATAAGTGAGTTTGTAGGCCACGGAATAATAGCCGACTGCGGTTGTGCCTTTAAAAGCCTCAAGCATCAAGCTATCGATGTATGAATAAACTTTGACGGAAATACCGGCGATAGCGAAAGGCAAAGCTTGTGTGACGAGACTGCGGAAATCAGATGATGCGGGTTTGGTGATCTTGATTTGTATTTTGTGAATGTTGTAATAAGACCAAGCCACATTCCACAAACTGCCGAATGCCAATGAGCCGGCCAAGCCGATTGGACCCCAATGAGATAAAGCGGCCGTAACCGCGAATGCACCGGTTAAGATTTGGCCGATAAACATGCCAAAAGCTTCGGGTTTGAGATTTTGACGTCCGCGGAGTGCGCCATAGAGGATGAGGTGAAAAGCGTCGGCGGCCATGGCAATACAAGCTACACCGATTGCCAGCAGTACTTCGGATGAATTGCCACGCAACACTCCGTAGCCGATGGCTGCCAAAATTGCGATTGGAACCAAGGCCAGCTTGGCGCGCACGGCGGCACCCAATAATCGATCAGCGCCTTCGCGATTGCCGGCTATGGCGCGGATGACGACGGCCGTTATGCCCAAATCGGAAATGACGACGAAGACGGATGTGACTGAAACAGCGTAAAAATACGATCCGGTAATTTCGGGCCCGGCTAACCGTGCCACAATCATGAAAGCAAAAAACGCCACGACTTTTTGTCCCGTGGTGGCTAACATTAACACTAGTGCATTTTTGGCGATTTTTTCAGCTAACATAGACTTACAGCTACTAGCTTCCAGCTTCCAGCTACTAGCTTCCAGCTTCCGGCTACCAGCCAAACAAAAGTTTATAACGTTCGTAAAGTTTATAACGAGTTCAGCGGTATTTAGAGAAAAGTTCATCAAGTCTAAAGTAACAAGTTCATCAAGAGATGCTAAAGTTACTCTTGACGAACTTTAGACTTGATGAACTTAATGCCGTTCTGATTTTCGCATGTTTTTGAGAAAAAATCAACCAAATCACTTATGTTTATTTGGTTCCATTAAATCAATTATCCCCTGAACTCTTAGTTGTAGATTTTTTAATAAGACGTCGTATGTTGTTTCACCAATTTTATAAAAAAACCTACCAAGAGTGCTATCATCACCTGTAAACAGAAGCTTGCATCCCAATGCGGGTAAAAGCAAAAAAGGTATATAAAAAAGATAAAATGCCTTTTGATCGTAATCTTGAGCAAGGTTAATTACAAAAAATAGCGGTAAAAGTATGCAACCAAGTAAACCAAGTACCTGAACTATTCCCGGTAATTTCTTCATATTGGATGTATTCTAACCTTTTTTTAGTAATAAATCAATTAATGAACTTGTTCAACTTTTTGAAATTATTTACCTTAATATAGCTAAATAATTAGCTTAAACTATTGACAACATGGCTTTTTTGTGCTATATTGAAATGATTTCAAAATTAAAGGAGGATACGATGGAAAACAGTTTGAAGAAGATCTTGTTCCGTGCTTGTTTCCTTTTCGCCGTGGGTGTGGCTATTGTCATCCTCGCGGGCGTAGCGCTGGCTTCGCTGGTGCTTGGGATGGTACTGGGTGTGGCCTGGTGGAAGCTGGCGATCGTCATCTTGGCGACCATTATCGTCACCAAGCTGTTCGATTGACGCGCCATCCCCGACCCCGCTCTTAATCCGTCCCGATGTAACATCGGGACGGTATTTTTTTACCAAAAAACGAGCGAAGGCTCGTTTTTATAATTTTTTATTATGTTACATGTTACAAGTTACATGCTTAGCGCTTGCTCCATTGCGGTGCGCGGCGGGCGGATTTGAGACCCGGCTTTTTGCGTTCTTTTTTGCGTGGGTCGCGGGAAAGGTAGCCGAGTTTTTTGAGTGTTTTTCTGAATGTCGGGTTGAGCTGGATGAGAGCGCGGGAAATGCCGTGGCGAATGGCCTCGGCTTGGCCGCGAATGCCTCCACCTTCAACCTTGGCGCTGATATCAACAGCATCAGCTTGGCCGATGGCTTTAAGCGGAGCTTCGATTTGGGCGCGAAGATCATAGGTACCGAAATAATCAGCAAAAGGTTTGCCGTTGACAGTGATTAAGCCTTTGCCGTTCTTGATCAAACGAACACGAGCAATGGATGTTTTACGTCGGCCGACAGCCGGAATAAAAGATCCGCCCTTGGCTGTTTTGGCAGCCGCGACTTGTTCAGCCTCAACAACCAAAGTCGGAGTTTCTTTGGCTTTGGCTTTGACCGGGGCCTTTTTAGCGGTTCCTTCGTCGGCTTTTTTAGCCTTAGTGGGTGCTTTTTTGGCCTTTT
Source organism: uncultured Gammaproteobacteria bacterium (assembly GCA_964640115.1). Classification (GTDB taxonomy): domain Bacteria; phylum Patescibacteriota; class Patescibacteriia; order 2-12-FULL-60-25; family 2-12-FULL-60-25; genus MWCR01. Next base: position 3,922 of record CAZXFK010000033.1, on the reverse strand, counting down.
CTTCTTTATCGGCCGCCGGTTTTTTGGCGGTTGTCTTTTTTTCTTCGGGCATAATCATGGTTAGTCGTAATGTCGTAACGTTATAACGTTATAACGGTGGTGGTGTACTGAAGGACTTTAGGGTTTTATGAATGTGTTATTTCTGGAAGGTTAGGCGTTTCATGCGAAGATCTTGCAATTTGTTCTTGGGTAGCATGTAGCGGACCGCGTGGCGAATAATTGTTTCCGGAGATGATTCGCGCAAATCTTTGACGGGTTTGGTTTTAAGACCTCCCGGGCGATTTGAGGTTGTGTAATAAACTTTTTGATCCCATTTTTTACCGGTAAAAACAATTTTTCCGGGATTCAAAATAAGGACTTTGTCACCCATGTCAGTAGCGGGATCAAAATCGGGTTTGTTTTTACCCATCAAAATCATGGCGATTTTTGTCGCCAAACGACCGACCGGTTTGCCGGCGGCATCGATTTCGATGGTATTGCGAACCACTTTGGGGATTCCTTTGCGTTTCTTCCAAGGCATATGATTATTTAACGAGTTGAATTTGCGCTATTTCGGCGCCATCACCTTTGCGATTGCCGAGTTTAATAATACGAGTATAACCGCCTTTGCGATCTTGGTAGCGCGGGCCTATTTCTTCTAAAACTTTGTTAACTGCGGATTCGCTAAGCAAATAAGAGGCAAGTTTGCGCCTTGATGCCAGATCTTTGGTTTTACCGGTGGTGATGAGCTTTTCCACTATAGGGCGGATAACCTTGGCTTTGGCCAAAGTGGTATTGACGTGCTCATACAAAATTACCGAAGTCGCCAAACCGCGGAGCAACGCTTTGCGTGGTCCGTTTTTGCGATCCAGTATTTTTTTATTGATTCGATGCCTCATATTTTTGATAAGCCACAAGCTTCCAGCTTCCAGCTACTAGACGTAATAAAGTTGAAACTAGGTGGGATAAAGTATTTTATTCTTCGGTTTCGGGTTCTTGCGATTCTTCGGGTTCCGTTTCCGCAACAGGTTCTTCGACCGGAGCGGTTAGAGTTTGGTAGTCAAGGTTTTTTAGCAAGTTTAAGTGATCGAGCAAGATGGAGACTGCGTTGTTGCAGGCGTCGATCGGGTCGATAGTGCCGTCGGTTTCGATGTTTAGGATCAGTTTATCAAAGTCTGTTTTGTCGCCGACGCGGGTGGGGGTGACTTGGTAGGAAACGTTGGTTACCGGTGAGAATAATGCGTCGATGCTGATTTCGCCCAGATCCATCTTTTCTTTTAAGCGTTCTTCAGTGGATCGATAACCGCGTCCGGGTGAGATGGTGGCATCCATTTCAAATGATGCTGATTTATCCGTTAAAGTGGCAATAACTTGATCCGGATTGACTATTTCGACATCCGCATTTTTTTGAAACATTCCGGCTGTAACAACTTGGTCGCCCTTGACCTCGAGGTGCAAGGTTACCGGCTCTTCGGAATATAATTTAACGCGAACCAGTTTGAGATTAAGAATTATTTCGAGAGCGTCTTCTTTGACGCGATCCAAAGTGGAAAATTCGTGATCAACCCCGCGGATTTTAACCGACGTAATGGCGGCTCCCGGAAGGGATGATAAAAGCACTCTGCGCAAAGCATTGCCCAAAGTGGTGCCGTAGCCCGGAGTACAGGGCTCCACGCTAAGCACACCCTCGTTGGGGTGCTCGCCTGGAAAAAATTGGATGTTTGTTGGAAGAAGAAGTGACTCCATATAAAAAAGAATGAACGATTAGCGCGAATAAAATTCGATTATAAGTTTGGGATCAAACGCTTCTTTCAATTCTTCCGCACTGGGCGCGCTGGTTACTTTAGCGACCAGTTTGGCAGGTTCCATTGCCAACCAAGACGGAGCGGCGTGATTTTTCAGATCTTCGGAAAGATTTTTCCAGTTGGCTTTCTTTTGTTTGTTCTCCTGAACCGTGATGATATCGCCGGATTTGACGAGATATGACGGGATGTTGACCGGTTTATTATTAACCAAAACATGAGCATGTGAAACTATTTGGCGCGCTGCGGCACGGCTTTTGGCAAAGCCGGCGCGGTAAACCGCGTTATCCAAACGCAACTCCAAGAGTTGAACCAAGTTCATACCCGAATCACCCTTGAGCTTCATGGCTTTTTTGTAGTAATTGGCAAATTGAGTTTCGGAAATACCATAAAGACGCTTGGCCTTTTGTTTTTCGCGGAGCTGTTTGCCGTAGTCTGTTTGACGAGGCGGACGTCCGGGGCCATGTACGCCCGGAGCGTAAGGACGGCGTGTTAGCGCGCACTTCGAAGACTCGCATCGTGCGCCTTTGAGCATGAGCTTAACCCCCTCGCGTCTGCATAATTTGCAACTTGAACTAAGATTCCTTGCCATAGGTTATTGATTCGATTACATGCGTCTGGCCCGCGGTTTTCGGCAACCGTTATGCGGAACGGGCGTTACATCCTTAATGGAGAGTACGTTAATATTATTAGCATTAAAAGCACGAATGGCGCCTTCACGTCCTTGACCGACACCTTGCGCGAAAACACTTACATCTTTGACTCCGGAATCCTGTAATTTTTCAGCCAGAGTGCGAACGACAACCGAGGCTGCATAAGGCGTGGCTTTTTTGGGGCCTTTGAAACCGCAATTCCCGGCCGACGCCCAAGCGATAACATTGCCGTTTTGATCGGTGACTGAGACAATGGTGTTATTAAAAGTCGCTTTAATATAAGCACAACCATGTGCAACATTTTTTTGAACGCGAACGCGCTTGTTGCGGCCCTTGGCTGTTTTTTTAGCCTTTGCAGGAGCTTCTACCTGTGCGGCTGGTGTTTCGATTACGTCAGTCATAGATGATTATGTCTTTTCAAGCTTGCGTTTACCGGAACCCATTGTACGGCGAACATTTCCGCGCACCGTGCGTGAGTTGGTTTTGGTTCTTTGTCCGTGCAGAGGCAAACCTTTGGTATGGCGAGATCCGCGATAACTGCCGATTTCTTTTAAACGTTTGATGTTGGCCATGCGTTCACGGCGCAACTCGCCTTCGACACGATAAGTTTTTTCAACCGCATCGCGCAATTTTTTTTCATCGTCTGATGAAAGATCCTTGGTGCGAACATCGGGATTGACTCCGGTCTCTTTGATAATTTTTTGCGCACGGGTTAAGCCGATGCCAAAAATATAGGTAAGCGCAATTTCGATGCGCTTATTTTGTGGTAATACAACTCCTGCGATACGTGCCATATAAATGATTAACCTTGACGTTGTTTATGTTTAGGATTTTTCTTGCAAATAACAACCACTCGGCCTTTACGGCGAGTGACTTTGCAATCCCTGCACATGGGTTTAACAGATGTTCTGACTTTCATGGTTTTGGAAGTAAGATTTACGCGCTATTAAGGCGATTAGGCAAGCTAAAGCCTATCCGATGCCCTCCTCCATCGGGTTTACGTAAGTGGGCTATAATCTAAAGGTTATACGCCCTTTTGTCAAATCGTAGGGGGATATCTCTACCTTGACTTCGTCGCCGGGCGTAAGGCGAATGCGGTTCATGCGTAATTTTCCCGCTAAATGACACAAAATTGACTGTCCATTGTCCAGCCTGACTTTAAATGTCGCGCTTGGCAGATTCTCCTCCACCACCCCTTTAACGCTTAAAAATTCCTTATTTGGGGAAGAGGATTTATTCATCATAGCTGAAAATCATGTTTTTGTTGAGAGTTATCCACAATAATTATGGGTGAATTATAACTGATCGAGATAATTAAGGCAACCTTTGACAAATCTAAATCAAATTTCCTATGCCCCGTACTTATTCTGATTACTACCAAACATAACGACAAATACAAAAGCCAGCAACTCTGCTAGCTTGAGAATGTTTATGTTGCGCTTCGGCATCTAGCCTGCACGCGCTTATGCGAGAGCCTCACGAGCTCTC
>CAZXFK010000032.1:6938-11106 GCA_964640115.1 uncultured Gammaproteobacteria bacterium | reverse complement strand
TTTTTATTGATTTTTTTATTCCAAATCCTCCGGCAGATATCTTTCGATAATACTTGCCCATTCACGGCCGTCGTCGGTGGTGACGGTGCGGTGGAGTTCGAGGCCGAGTTTTTTGCGTTTGTCGGGATCTTTGAGGAGGCGCAAGACCTCTTTGTAAAGATCTTCAAAAAGATGATCGGATTCTTTGACTTCGATGGCGGCCAATGGCAAATGACGGGTGTTTTTTTCTTGATGAGTATTGGGGATGGGAACCAAAATCGTGGGTTTGGACAGAGTGGCGAGATCGGTGATGCCGCCCATGCCGGCGCGGGAGATAACCATGTCGGCGGATGCGTAAGCGCACAACAGCTCATCACGATCCAAAAACTCGAAGCGTTTGTAGCCGGTTCGCTCGGATGGATTGGTGCTGCGGCCGCGGCCGGTGAGTTGGAGGATTTGAATTTTTTCGAGCCATTTTTCGATATTAAGTTCAACGGCTTGATTCAACGCTCGTGAGCCGGTTCCGCCGCCGATCACCAGTAAAACGGGCATATCGCCATTGAAACCGAAATATTCTTTGGATGGTTTTTTTTCGGGAATTTCCATGGCCGCAAAACGATTGGGCGTGGCAATTTGCTTTTCATTTTTGCATTTACGGAATTTTTTATAATGATATATAAAAGTGGTTGTGATGTACCGGCAAAATTTTTGCACTGCAAGATTGGACCAGCCGGGTACAAAATCCAATTGATGGATGATGCAGGGTATGTTACGGCGAGCGGCGGTGCGAATCAGAGGGACTTGAGTAAAACCGCCGGCACCGATTATAATATCGGGCTTATGTTTATCCAAAAATATTTTGGAGTCTTGAACGGCTTTAAAATAATCAAAAGGCCATGTAAAAAGCTGCAAAGAAAAATAACGAGGAATTTTGGCACTGGGAATCACTTCAAAAGCCATCCCGCGCGCTTCGACCGGTTTACGCTCCGGGCCTTCGGCCGTGCCGGCCCAGATGAATTGATCACGGGGATGAGTTTTGCGCCAATAATCGTATAAAGCCAATAAAGGAGCCGTTGGCCCCATAGTACCCCCGCCCACCAATGCTATCTTTCTTGCCATATTTTTGAACCCCTGCTTATGGAAGCCATGATACCACAAGCAATCGAGAGCGCAACAAAAGCTGAACTGCCATAGCTGATAAACGGCAGTGTCACTCCGGTGATCGGTACGAGCCCCAACATCGAGGCTATGTTAAGAGCACTTTGAATACCGATCCAAGCACCGATGCCCACGGCTAAAAATCGACCAAAGGGATCTTGCGCGTGTTTGGATATATCAAAACAAGTATAAATAAAAAATGCTAAAACCATCAAAAACAAACAACTGACCAAATAGCCCATTTCTTCGGCCATGATGGCAAAAATAGAATCACCGGCAACTTCGGGTAAATACTGATATTTTTGACGCGAATGACCATAGCCCAAACCCCAAAATCCGCCGGAACCGATAGCTAAGAAAGCTTGATTAATGTGATAACCTTTGCCCATCGGATCCAGTTCGGGATGTAGGAAAGTTAAAATGCGCTGTGCACGGTAAGGAGTGGTTTTAATCAGAAGCCAAAACAAAGCGGCCGCTCCGGCACCAATGCCGGCGAAGTAAACCAAAGGCGCGCCGGAGATGAAGTAGGCGGTTAAAGCGGCGCCAGCTATTACAACCATGGAGCCCGTATTGGGTTGCATGATCAGCAAGACCATGATTACAGAGAGAAAAATTAAAAATGGAATGAGACCTTTTTCCAAAGTGTGAGCTTCTTTATTTTGAGTACGCCTTTCGAGCCAAGCGGCCACGTAAACCAAAAACCCGATCTTTACGAATTCGGACGGTTGAAAAGAAAATAAGCCGAAATCCACCCACCTGCCCGAACCGCCAAAACGCATACCGATTCCCGGAATATAGACCAGTAAAAGCAAAATGATAGACAAAATCATGGCCCAAGGAGCAAGTTTGACCAAACGGCGATAATCGAGACGGGAAAAAACATAAAAAAGAAAAGCGCCCGGTATTAATCCATGGATGATTTGATGTTTAAAAAAATACAATACGTCGCCGAATTTTTGATAACCGGTGGGACCGCTGGCCGACAAAAGAACAAGCAGACCAAAAGCAACCAAAATAATCAGGCTGTAAAGAAAACTGCGATTGATCTTCCCCCGTTCTTCGCGCATAGTTAGCGATCTATAAGATGGATCATTACGCCGATGGCCGCAAAAATAAATGACACGATCCAAAAACGCATGACAATTTTAGGCTCGCCCCAGCCGATAGCTTCGAGGTGATGATGCAGAGGTGAGCTTTGAAAAATCTTTTTGCCATTGCGTAATTTTTTGGAAGTGAGCTGCAAAATTACCGAGCCGGATTCCACAACAAAAGGTATGCCGATAATCGGTAAAAGCAGAGGTTGATTGGTGAGCATTGCGATGATGCCTAGCGCGGTCCCTAAAGCCATGGCTCCGGTATCCCCCATGAAAAAGGCGGCCGGGTTAATGTTGTGCCAAAGAAAAGCCATTAAAGCTCCGATGATGGCCGCGCAAAGTGCGGCGATATCGGTACGGCCTTGCATAAAAGCGATTGCGGCATAAGCACCAAAAGCGGCCATAAGCGTACCGCCGGCCAAGCCGTCCAAGCCATCGGTTTCGTTTACGGAGAAAGAAGTGGCCACAATGATGAAGATAAAAAACGGGATGTAAAGCCAGGAGAGCTCGAGGTTGCCGTAGAACGGAATATGCATGGAGCTCCAATCCAGTTTATCGTAAAACCACCAAGCGCAGACGGCGGCAATGGAAGTGTAGGCCAGCAAGCGATGACGCATGCGCAAGCCTCCGCCTTTGGGGCCGATTTTGCGGACATTAAAATAATCATCCACCAAACCGATCATGGCGGCGGCCATCATGGCGCCAAAAGGAACAAATGTTTGACTGCGCGATAAAATGTTCCATGAACACCAAAAGTCATTTTCAAATAATACGCAAATAAGCCAGAGCGTGCCCACGACGAGAAGCACGGAACCCCAAATGACTATACCGCCCATGCTGGGAGTTCCGCTTTTGGCGGCGTGCAGTTTATGCATGATTGGCGCGGAAGCCTCGTCGCGGATGTTTTTTCCCATCTTGTATTTACGCAATAATCTGACCACGGTGGGCGTGCTGACAAAAGCAACAAAAAAGCACGCAAAGGCGAGCGTAATAATTCGAATTACTTCCCAAGAGATTGAATCCATAGAAAACTATTTGACTAGTCGTAACACATAATTGTCTGAACCTTGATTCCAAACCAATTCACAAACAAATTAACATGATTACTTTATGTAGAGATTATTATATACCCACAGTAATCAAGTTAATATGAGCGAGAATCAAGTCACCCCCACTTCGCCGTTGGCTACGAGGGGCACGGTCAAGGTTCAGACAATGAACGTTACGACGCAGTACTGTGCGCAGTTAGATATTTATTTTAATTAGATGGAAGAGTTGAATGATCCAGATGATCACGGTTGAGGTTGCGAGTGCCATGAGGCCGCTTCCGGCGATAGAATCCTGGCGAAAAAAAAGGAAGCTCATGGCCATGGTACCAGAAATAAGCAAAATCGGCACTAGAAGAATTGCAATTAACCAATACGAAGGTAAGACTTGATCGATGCCCAAATAGACCGTGTAATGTGTTACGACAAAGCCGGCCGGTAATGACAGGCTGAATAAGCGGATTCCGGAATAAACGGATGAAGCCACAAGCACGGCCATTGTGGATATACCAAGCCAGCGTAGAAAGCGGTTTTCCCAGGCTATACGCAGATTAAAGCGCCATTCATCCAGCAACATAGCTTATTCTACGGCTTTGACTTCGGTTATTTGGGGTAATTGCTCCATTAGAGCCGCTTCGATGCCGGCTTTTAGGGTGATTTGCGCCATAGGGCAACCCACGCAAGCACCATGCAAACGCACGCTCACAATGCCTGTTTCCGGATCAGCGTCAACAAGTTCGACGTTACCCCCATGCAAAATCAGAGGTTCGCGTACCTCTTCTAAAATTCGCTCTATTTGGCTAAGAAATTGTTCTTTTGAATTTGTCATCGTTTATAACTATATCGCCGTAAACCAAGCTTGACAAGCCCCTGTTTTTAGCTTAATATACG
>CAZXFK010000032.1:0-6838 GCA_964640115.1 uncultured Gammaproteobacteria bacterium | reverse complement strand
AACTATATCGCCGTAAACCAAGCTTGACAAGCCCCTGTTTTTAGCTTAATATACGCACACTTAAAGTAACAAGTTAAAAGTAAAAAGTTCATCAAGAGCTACCCAAGTTGCTCTTGATAAACTTTAGACTTTATGAACTTTAATCTATTATATGGCACATATTAAAGCCGGAGGCTCGACAAGACTTGGCCGCGATTCACAAGGCCAGCGTTTGGGCACCAAAAAATATGCCGGTGAAAAAGTTAAAATCGGCAATATAATCATCCGCCAACGCGGCTCCAAAATCCGCCCCGGTTTAAATACCCGAATCGGTAAGGATGACACGATCTACGCGGTGGTTGATGGAATAGTAAAATTTACAGAAAGACACATCAAAACATTTGCGGGAAGCCGTAGATGGACAAAATTTGCGGATGTCATCCCGCACGAAAAAACGAGCTAAGGCTCGTTTTTTGATCGTCCCGCGTCGAACGTCAAACGTCCCTCGTCAGCGGAGGCGTTGATTTTGGCTGACGTTGGACGTGCGACGTTGGACGTGCGACGTTTTTTTATTTACCCTTCAGTGACGCTTTGATAAATCCCAAGAAGAGTGGGTGCGGGGCGAAGGGACGGGAGAGGAATTCGGGATGGAATTGTGAGGCGATGAAGAAAGGGTGATTTTTCCATTCCACGATCTCAACCAAGGATCCGTCAGGAGAGGTTCCGGAGGCGATTAAGCCGGCGGTTTCGAGTTCGGATTTAAAAGCGGGATTGTATTCGTAGCGGTGGCGATGACGCTCGATTACCAATTCGTTACCGTAAAGCTTGTGAGCCAATGAATCTTTTTTGAGTATGCAAGGATAATCGCCCAAACGCATGGTGCCTCCGTAGCTGGTGTTTTTCATCTTTTCCTCTTGCTCGTTCATGAGGTGAATCACGGGATTTTTGGTTTTGGGATTAACCTCGGTGGTATTGGCATCCTTATGGTTGAGAACGTTTCGTGCAGCTTCGATGACAGCCATTTGCATGCCGTAGCAAAGTCCAAGATATGGAACCTTTTTCTCGCGAGCGTATTTAACCGCCAAAAGCTTGCCTTCGACTCCCCTGTTTCCAAAGCCTCCGGGAATCAAGATGCCATCCACTTGCTTAAGCACTGAATTGATATTTTTGGGATGTTTTTCCAGCTCTTCGCTGTTAATCCAAACAAGCTCCGGAGTGGCACCAAGGTGCCATGAAGCGTGTTTTAATGCCTCAAGTACGCAAAGATAAACATCACCGAGCACAAAATCACCGGTTGAGAAGTACTTGCCGACTACGCCGATTTTAACCGGCGTGCCGGTTTTGCCGATTTTTTTGGCAAAGTCATCCCATTTGGATTTAACCGGACATTTTTTATTGACGTTGAGTTTATGCAAAATTCGGCTTGCGACGCGTTGTTTTTTGAATTCCATGGGAACTTTGTAGATGGAATCCACGTCAGGAGCCGCGATTACGTCTTCGGGACTTAAACCGCAATTACGGCTAAGCTTTTCTTTGCGGACATTGTCGATGGCATGAGTTGAACGTGCAACGATGAGATCGGGAAACATGCCGGATTCGTTCAAAAGTTTGATTGCGTATTGAGTGGGCTTGGTTTTCATTTCGCCCAATGCGGCTGGTACGGGCATGTAGGAGACGAGAACCGTGAGTACATCTTTGGGATGATCGCGTTTCATCATGCGCGCGGCTTCCAAAAACAAGACATTCTGATATTCGCCCAAAGTACCGCCGATCTCGACTATTGTGATGTCGGCATCGCTGTCTTTTTGCGCGGCATTGATGCGTGAGATGATCTCGAGAGGAATGTGAGGCACGGCTTCAACGGTCTTACCTCCATAGCCCAACGATCTTTCGCGCTCGATTACGGATTTGTAGACGGTGCCGGTTGTCATGTAATTGACCCGCGGAATATCCTGATTTAAAAATCTTTCATAGTTACCGATATCTTGATCGGTTTCCATGCCGTCTTTGGTTACAAAAACCTCACCATGCTCGGTGGGGTTCATAGTCCCCGCATCAACATTGATGTAAGGATCAACTTTCATAGCGGTGACGTTAAGACCGCACTCTTTGAGCAGTGTTCCGATGGTAGCCGTAACAACACCTTTACCGACTCCGCTCATGACTCCGCCGACGACAAAGATAGTCATGCGGCGCTTTTTTGATGATTTTAATTTTTTCCCCATACGGGATAATATTATACTACAGCTACTAGCTTCTAGCTACTAGCTTCTAGCCTACAGCCAAACTAACCGCAATTAATCATTTTGCCTACTCTTGATGAACTTTAGACTTGATGAACTGATCCAGTTTTAAATCTTTGGTCTTTTTTTCTCCTCTTCGACGATGAGGCGGAGAGCTTTGGCGAGGATGCGATCCATGTTGCGGTAGCTTAGGGTGGCGAAAGCGCGATCGGAGGCTATCCAGGCGCCTTCCGTGATGCCTTCGGTACCCGGTAAATCAAAACGAGAACCCGGAGGAGCTTCGAAGAGGAAAAAGTGGACGGTTTTATCGATATTTTGCGCGGGGCCTTGGTGGCGCTCGGTGAAACGGAATTTGGTGTTACCGAGATAGTTGATGTAGCGCAAAGTGGCGATACCGGTTTCTTCGCGTATTTCGCGAATGGCGGCGACAACGTTGGATTCGCCAAGCTGGCGTTTGCCCTTAGGAAAAGTCCAACGCCCATCTTCACGCTTTAAAAACAAAATTTCCGTGTGATTGCCCTTGCGGCGATAAATAATCCCGCCGGCTGACTCTTGCCGGATGTAGCGCTGACCTTTTACGGAACCCGATTCGCGTTTAGAGATCGGAACCTTCTTCGGATGCGGCTTCTTGGAGCACTTTGTCTGGGTCTTTGATGAATTCGACGGCTTTGTCGAGTTGTGGATCTGTGTTGTCATTGTAGTTTTCTAAAGTATATTCGACTTTAATATCGGGTTCTATGCCGGTTTCGTTGATTGAACTGCCTTTGGGTGTCAGCCACTCGGCTATGGTGATTTTTACAGCACTGCCGTCGCTGAACTCCGAATAGTCCTGAACCGAACCTTTGCCAAAAGTTTTAGCGCCGATAAGAGTAGCGAGACCATAGTCGCGTAAAGCTCCGGCCACGATTTCGGAAGCGGATGCCGACCCTTCGTTGATTAAAACCGCAGTGCGAATATTTTTTAATTTACCGCTGCCCGTCCCACGAAATTCATCAATTATTTTACCTTTACGCCGTTCGACCACAACAACCTGACTGCCTGTCCACTCACCGGCCACGCTGATGGAACGATCCAGTAACCCGCCGGGGTTGTTGCGCAAATCCAGAATCAAACCTTGCGGGTTTTTTTGCAAAACTTCATCAACCGCTTTTTTGAATTCTCTTGACGTGTCTTCGTTAAAATTGGTGATTTGTATTTTGGCGATGTTATCGTCGAGCCAGCTGAAACGAACCGATTCGACTTGAATCAACCCGCGTTTGATAACAACGTCAAAAATTTCCGGTTCTTCAAGCACTACGGACTCGCCCGTTAATTCGTTTACGGATTCGGTTTTTTTGATACGGCCGATGTTGAGCGTAACCTCGGTGTCTTTGGGGCCGCGAATCAGCGAAACCGCGTAATTAACGCTCATGTCGGCCGTACTGGTACCGTTAATCTGCAAAATCGCATCGCCGGCACGCAAACCGGCTCGATCGGCGGGTGTATCGGGCAAAGGGGCCACGATTTGCAATTGATTGTTGCGTATGCCGATTTCCGCGCCGATGCCCTCGAATTCACCTTTGATGGAGTCACTGAATTCTTTGGCGGATTTTGGTTCAAAAAAGTTTGTGTACGGATCGCCCATGGAACCGGCTAAACCCTTTAAAGCTCCGTAGAACATCTGTTCTTCGTCAGCGTCTTCGTAATAACGTAATTGCAATAATTTCCAAAGTTCCCAAAATTGATTGAAATCGATGTCTTCGGACAAAGTACCCGTATCGGGCAATGAACCAACGCCTCGCACATTTTTACCGGATGCGACCAGAGTTTCGGCGGATGATGTGCCGGAGCGCCCTATAAAAAAACCCGCCGTTAAGCACAAGCCGGCTAGAATAATTACGGAAATGAGCCAGTATTTAGCAAAGAAATCGGTAAATTGTTTATATTTCATGAAATATATTGTACTTGCTCTCTTGACAAGAGTCAATATTGATAATAGTCTAAAAAACAACTAAACAAACAAAAAAACGGCCTTTAAAATTCCACAAGGATAAAAACATGAAGAGTTCGGTATGTGCTCCGGTGCCTCAATCAAAAACAACGCCGGTAACGGGTTTGCAATTGGTAAACCGTGAAAACAAAGGCGCTTTGGTTCTTGATCAACAAAATGTTGTGTGGCAATTCAATGCCCTGGGTTTTCCCAGAGTTGATCCGCGCTGGTACTTGAACATGGCACATCGCATAACCAATCTTGATCGCGCGTCCGCGGTTTGCAATCTGCAAGCAATTGACCCTATCGTAAACCGGCAATATATCGCAGTTGCATGGCTTTGGGCTGAACACGGATTCAAGCTGATTCATGTTCCGGCACGTAGAATTCGTGTTGCTGAAACAGGTGAAGAATATCCCAATGGCGAAGAACTGCCATTCTCGGATACCATGGAACCCACTTTCAAATACAAGGATATGACAGACATCGGGGTTCGTGATGAGATTGTACATCTTTCAGGATACCCGAATGTATCACACATATTACTGGCTTCGCACGATGTGGATTTTGCCAGCGATATTCGCCAATCATCGTGGGGTAAATCCAAAAAAACCACCTTGCTTATTGTTGGTGATACTTTCATCGCGCAGAACTTGCAAGAATCCGCCAATGAAACAATCAATGTTTTGGACTATGTTGGATGCTACTCGGTGCTGGCTTTGGATAAAAGGCAGTGGTGGCTGAAAAACGAGAGCTTGGAAGTGCGCCGGCAGAAGATTGAAAAGTGGTTTAGTGGCAACGGCATTTATCCCAAGTATTTGGAAAATCAGTTCAGAGATATGCAGGGATTGTTCAACCATCTTTTGCATGATTTGAGATTGATGCCACCCGGAATCGTAAACGACGCCCGACGGCTTTCTTTTGGAAAGCTGAAACTCGCCATCCATAGATTTTGGCGAGAAGAAAAAATTATGGCCGAATTGCCAATCGCAGTTGTACCAAGTGATGATGTGCAACAATCTTCGGTGGAAGCCTATGAACCAATGATGCCCCCGGCGCAATCCAGAGCGTTGGATGAGTGCCTCACCGAGATGATCAACACTTTCATCCAAAACAATGTGTTGAAGTTTGACTACGAAGGTCCGACTTCCATAAAGCTCTATTACTTAAACTCGGATCATCCGGCCGTACGAGCTGTGTTGGAAACGGGGTTTGGATAAATTAAGCTGCTAGCTTCTAGCTACCAGCTACAAGCTTCCAGCTGCCAGCTGCCAGCAACTCAAAAACGGTGTATGCCGTTTTTTTTAGTTTAACTCACCCCCTCGCGCAAAGCCTCTAGATACCAGCCGCCAGCCTCCAGCCAATCCTTCAAATAGTTTTCGTAGGGATAAAATCCGTGCTAAGACGGCGAGCTGTATTTTCAGTGCGGATAAACATAACCCTTCGTATAACTTCGGGTCACAGGCAAGGTTTATCCCTACGAAGAAAGGTACTACGCATGTTACAAACATTATTAACGGCCTGCCCCGTTGCACCTGTCAGGTCGGATGACCTGACAACGAGGTTATAAACGTCACCATGTTGCTTATTTGATTTTTTCTGATTTTTACTGTAAATTCAGTAGAGATTATGCCTAAGAAAATTCCGTTTCACCGCAGGCTGTTGCCGTGGTTATTTGCAATTATATTTTTGATTTTTGCGCCCATATTGGTTTTTTATACGGCCGGATATCGCTGGAATCCCAAAAAAGGTGTTGTGGAGAGAAATGGAACCGTGATAGTGGATACCAAACCTACCGGAGCGGATATTTATCTTAACAGGCAAAAATCAGAAGCTAAAACACCGGCAACTTTGCAAAATACGGCACCCGGTACTTATCTGATTCAACTGGAAAAAGAAGGCTATCATCCATGGAAAAAAACTTTATCTGTTTTGCCGGAAATGGTAACTTTTGCCAATAAGATAATTTTATGGCCCGTTATGGAGCCGGAAAAAATTGAAGACTCACAAATTACAAAACTGTTTTCATCTCCGGATAATAAAATCATTGTTGGATTTAAACACCGTACCAAAGACAAGCAAGAAATGTTTGTTTATGAAAAAAACGCGACAATCAAGACTTTGGAAATTGATTCCGATATAAAGCCACAGACCGCAACTTGGAATTCGGAAGGAACCTCGGCCATTGTCGGAGGTTATGTTTCGAACACAAAGATGACATGGCTGATGACAATATCACCCCTACTCCAGTTAACGGCTTTACCCGAAGGCAACTACCATTTTGAAAAAACCGAACTGGTGGGCATGGATGAAACGTTCAAAATCACTCTGAACAAAAACGGTTCTCTGGCAAAATCGGCGGGTATGCAATATACGGTTGATGAATATGGTGAATATGCGATTAAAAAAATGCCTTGGGAAGAAAATTTGATTTTAGTGACCGCAAAAAATGCCGAGGAAGGATTAATCCTGCCCCGCGGAAATTGGCGGTTTTACGCTTTGGATAAAAATGAAATACTGTTAAACGATGGCAGCGACTGGTTGCGTTTATCAATTTCGGCCTATCCCTTTACCTCGACACAAATAAAAGCGGATAAAGCATACCCTCTGACAATAAACAAACAGATTGTCTATTTAATGACTCAAA
>CAZXFK010000031.1:0-11235 GCA_964640115.1 uncultured Gammaproteobacteria bacterium | reverse complement strand
AAAAATCCTTTTCCATATCCAAAAATGTATCCCCCGCCAAAAAAGAAAAAGGAATACTGCAAAGGGTTTTTCTGGAGGGCGTACCGCCGGAACGGAGTGGAGGCGGAAGGAGGCGCGTACCGAGTCGCCACGTGAGCGGAGCGTACGATGAAGTCTCAAGCCACCACACGCGCGGCGCGTGCGAAGTCAGTCGCTTCGCGACCGAAAATATGTTCGGATTTCATCATATAGACGGAGCCATCAAAAAACTCCCATTTGGGAGTTTTTTTGTTTTGTTTAGTAATCCGCCAAACGTCTAATCTCCGGATGTTGTTGGATCTTTTCCAGGGCTTTGGACTCGATTTGACGGATGCGTTCGCGGGTGACATCGAATTCTTTGCCGACTTCTTCCAGGGTGTGCCCTACTCCATCGACCAGGCCGAAGCGCATTTCCAAGATTTTTTGTTCGCGCGGTGAGAGATCTTGGATGATGTGTTTGACGTAATCTTTTAAGAGTTGACGGCCGGCGGAGCGATCAGGAGTCATGTTTTTGACATCCTCGATAAAGTCTTCGAGCGTGGAATCTTCGTCATCTTCGCCAACCGATGTTTCGAGTGAGACGGTATCTTGCGAGATTTTGATTATGTGGCGGACTTTGTCGACCTCTTCGCCCATTTCGGCGGCAATTTCTTCGGGCAGAGGTTCGCGACCCAAATCTTGAATGAGTTGGCGTTCGATTTGTTGGAATTTGTTGATTGTTTCAACCATGTGCACCGGAATACGGATGGTACGTGATTGATCGGCCAAGGCGCGAGTTATGGCTTGGCGAATCCACCATGTTGCATAGGTGGAGAATTTGTAGCCTTTGCGGTATTCGAATTTTTTAACGGCGCGGAAAAGGCCAATATTGCCTTCTTGAATCAAATCCAACAGTGAGAGCGATTTGCCCATGAATTTTTTGGCGATGGATACAACGAGACGCAGGTTTGCTTCAATAAGCTTTTTTTCGGCTTCTTTATCACCGCGTTCTTTGCGTTTGGCTAGAGCAACTTCTTCTTCGCCGGTTAAAAGCGGGATTTTACCGATTTCGCGCAAGTAGATTTGGATGTAATCGGCGGTAAGATCAAACGGATCGACTTTAAGAGCATCGGGAGCAATGGCGCTGTTCATTTGCGTCATGATTTCGTTGCGCTCTTTTTTGCGTCCCAAAATACCTTCTTTCATTTCCACTATGCCAACACCGGCCGCATCCATGCGGTCTATGAATGCTTCATAAACGGGAATGTAATCTTCAATATCCGGAAATGCGTATAAAACTTCGGTTTCGGTTAAAAATCCTCGAGTTTTAGCTTTGCCGAACAAATGCGTTAAAACTTCTTCGGAAGGAGGCGGAGCTTTTACGTAAGGCACTTTTTGTATAATTTGTTGCGGTTGAGGCTTTTTCTTCTGTTGTGGTGACTGTTTTTTACCACTTTTAATAACCTGTTTTTTAACAGGTTTTCTTTTATTGATATTGGCTGATGATTTGGATCCCGGTAATTTGGCTTTTTTTACGGGAGCGGGTTTTTTACCGAGCGAGGATTTGGATGCTTTGGGCATACGTGTTGGTACTCCAGAGCCGCAAGCTGGCCGCGTCGAGGCGGTGCCGGCGGGAACGGAATACTTAAATATTAAATTACAAATAACAACCCACTACGCTCTACGAGCTTCGAGGGTCGAGAATAATAAATAATAAAGAATCTGGAATCTGAGAATCTGGGAACCTGTGCGTTTTTGCTCAGATTCCAGATTCGTAGATTCTTAGATTCTCAAGTTTTTAGATTTTGAAATTGCGTGATGAGCTCTTGGATGCGGGTTGTGTCGCCTTTGCGTTCGGCTTCGCGCATCTGTTGCTCAAGTGTTTCGCGTGTCAGTTTATCGCTGAGGTGCAATAAACGATTTTCCGTTTCCGTAAATTCCGCGGAAATAGCGGATTTGTCCAGTTCCCCGAATTCTTTATCGGCTACGATTGCCAAATAATCAATCAGGGGTTGAATTTCCGGATCTTCAGGAATTTGACTGTGAACGGACGAATTGTACTGTGATTTCAAGTAATTGTAAAGCCGAACATGTGGAGTATGTTTCCAGACAATATCCAGCTCATGAAACAGCTGTGGATCCATAAGAACCGTGGCCAGCCAACGTTCTTCGATCTGTTTGGCTGAATTTAAAGCGTCATCTTCAATTTTCAGCTCGGTTGACTCGGTTTTTTTGCCGATTTTTGAGTTTGAATGTATGGGATTGGATGATTTGTAGGCGGTTTTGGATAATGCGGATCTAAGGGCATCGGGGGCTATGTCCAAATCTTTAGCCAGCTTAAAAATCCAAGCATCGCGCTCCACCGGATGTTGAATATGTCGACACTCATTGAGGATAAATTGAGCTATCTGTTTTTTGCCATCGGGTGTTGATTCATTAAATTGTTCAAAGGCATGTTGATAGACCCATTCCATTAATGGTTTTGAGTCGCGAATTGATTCTTTCCAGTGTTCCGGATCTTTGCGAATCAGTTCGTCGGGATCTTTGGCGATGTTTTGATCGTAACGAATGACCTTGATATTCAATTCCATTTGGCGTGCCAAATCCATACCACGCAAGGTTGCCTCAAGGCCGGCCGCGTCAGTATCAAAAGCTATGGCGATGTTATTGGTATAACGTTTGATGAGATTGAGTTGCTCGGGTGTAAGCGCGGTACCACTTGAGGCAACAACGTTTTTAACATCAAATTGATGCGAGGTTAATGCATCCATGTTGCCCTCGACCAGAATAGCCATGTCTTGGCGTTTGATATCGGTTTTGGCTTTATCCAAACCATATAATACTTGGCTTTTTTTGTATAAAATAGTTTCCGGAGTGTTGATGTATTTGGCGACTTTTTCATCGGTTAGTATTCTGCCCGTAAAACCGATGACGTGGCCAAAAGGATCTTGAATGGGAAACATTAAGCGTGAGCGAAAGCGATAATAGATACCTTGGTTGTTTTCTTTGGCGCTGGCAATGCCTATGTTTATCAAGTCCGCAGCTGTAATGTTTTGCTCTTTAATTTTGTTTTGCAAATCACTCCAATCAGCTGGCGCGTAACCCAGGCGCCAAATGTCGGCGGTAAGATCATCGATGCCTCGGGCTTTTATGTAATCGCGAGCGATTTTTGCTTCGGGTGAGGTTACCAGATTATGCTGTAATAGTTTACAAATGTACTCATTGGCTTCCTGCAAACTCTTTTTTTCACCCATTTGCTCTTTGTTAAATTTGGGCAACGTGACCCCGGCTTTGCCGGCTAAAAGCTCCAAGGCCTCCATGAATTCCATGCCTTCGATTTTTTCGATAAATGAAATCATATCTCCGCCAATGTTGCATCCAAAGCAATGCCAAGATTGGCGCGGGCGGTTAACCATGAAACTCGGAGTTTTTTCTTGATGAAACGGACAGCAAGCCTTAAAACTCCCGCTTCCGGAAGGTTTGAGTTGAAGATATTCGCCGACTATGTCGACGATATCCAGGTGATTTTTGACCTCTTGAACGCTATCCATACTTATTTAATACTAACCAAATATAGACCAAGATGCAAATAATAACAAACGTACAAAAATAATGAAAAAATGAAACAAATAAAGAATGAAAAAATGAAAGAATTAGGAAATAAAAAAACTCCATTGTTTGGAGTTTATGCCGTTTAGGTGGCGGATCGTATTCTTTCGTGTAGTTGTTTCAAACAACGCTGTTTGAAGAACTCGGCCATGTCTTCGATGATGGCGATTGCTTGTATTTTCGGAATGTTTTCCCGATCTCCAGCTTTGAAACCGAAGTTTTTGGCATAATTATCACCCAATGGCGATTTGATATCAGGCTTTTGTTCGGGAACGATATCCAAATATGACATCTCCCAAAGATGGGTGTCCATATCGCATCGGATTGCAAATTTTCGTGAGCCGGTTTTCTCGGGGTTATCCGTGAATGTCAACTCGACCGCGATGGATGGACTAGTGGGTGTGATGTCACTTGAGTCTTGATATACCTTCCAGCCTAAATATATTTCAGGAAGGTTGGTTGGATAATGTGCATATCCGGTTTGATTTGTGCTACCGAGAGGATTTCTGGGGTCGAAATCTTGGTTACTGAAATATTCATTTACTGCTGATTGGATACTATGTTTGGTCATGATTGTTTCGATCGTTTCCAGCATTTGTATGGCTTGTACCCATTGTGCAAGGTGCGGATGTAGCATTGTTTCCTCCTTGGTTGTGGCTATAGATAAGCAAAAAATACACGATATGTCAATTGTTTGACTCATAGAGGCGTATCCTTGCCGTGCCACTCGAAGTGTATGCGGAGTGTGGTGATCGCCCGTGCTCTGACTATAGCTAATTAAGTTACGCCTTCGGCGATAGAACGGGTAAACACAAGGTATTACCCCTACGAAAATAATAATCCTGTTAATCGAATCCGTTTATCCTGGTACATCCTGGTTCTATTTCGTCCTCCCGTGCCTTAACGGGCGTTTGATCTTGGGTTTTGATTCTTTGTCAGGTAATGGTGTTTTCTTTTTACGTTTATCCAATTCTTTGCGGATGACAGCTATTTCATCGCGGAGGATGGTGGCAAGTTCAAAATCAAGACGCAAAGCGGATTCTTTCATTTCGGCTTCTTTGTCTTTGATGACTTGATTAAGCTCTTTATCCTCGGCGGCAAGTTCGAGGGCTAAGATTTTTTTGACGTCTTTGGGTTCGGTTTCAAAGCCAAGTTGCCCGCGGAGATCTTGAATGGCTTTGATAATGGTTTTTGGAGTGATGCCGTGTTTTTTGTTGTAAGCAACCTGTTTGGCACGACGGCGATCGGTTTCGGCGATGGCTCGCTTCATGCTTCCGGTAATGTTATCGGCGTAAAGGATGACCTTTCCGCGAACATTGCGGGCGGCACGGCCGATTGTTTGGATGAGGGATGTTTCGGAGCGCAGGAAGCCTTCTTTGTCGGCGTCCAGAATGCAAACCAAAGAGACTTCGGGCAGATCCAAGCCTTCGCGCAAGAGGTTGACACCGACCAAAACATCGTAAGATCCTCTGCGGAATTCGGAGAGGATTTGCAATCGATCGGCGGTTTTAACATCGGAATGCATGTATACGGCTTTGAGATTTTTTTCTTTGAGAAAATCAGTCAGATCTTCGGCCATTTTTTTAGTTAATGTTGTAACCAGAGTGCGTTCTTTTTCTTTGGTGGTTTTGATGATTTCTTGGATGGAATCTTCGATTTGATTCAGATCATCTTTCTTTTTGGGCGTTATGGGTTTGATGATTACCTCGGGATCCACCAAGCCGGTGGGGCGAATGAGCTGTTCGATGATCGCATTTGAGTTTTGGAATTCGTAGGGGCCCGGAGTGGCGGACATGAAGACGGCTTGGTGGATTTTTTTCTCAAATTCTTCGAATTTATAGGGGCGATTATCGCGTGCGCTGGGTAAGCGAAAGCCGTGTTCGATAAGAGTGTCTTTGCGGGATTTATCGCCGGCATACATTCCGCCGACTTGCGGGATGCTGACATGAGATTCGTCCATGATCAATAAAAAGTCATCAGGGAAATATGATAAAAGAGTATCCGGAGGATCGCCGGGTTGTCTGCCTGTAAGGTGGCGCGAATAGTTTTCGATACCCGAGCAATAGCCCAGAGTTTCCATCATTTCCAAATCGTATTTTGTTCGGCGTTCGATGCGTTCGGCTTCCAATAATAATCCTTTGCTTTGAAAATATTTGACGCGTTCGATCAGTTCTTGGCGGATGGCTTTGAGTGCGCGTTCTTTTTCGGGACCGGCGGTGATGAAGTGTTTGGCCGGAAAAATCCAAACATCGTGAAGATCAGCTTCAACTTTACGGCTGACAGGATGTATTTGAGTGATTCGATCCACGCGGTTGCCGATTACTTCGATGCGGTAAATTGTTTCTTGGTGTACGGGCATGATTTCGAGTGTTGTGCCGGTTAAGCGAAAAGAACCGCGAGTCAGATCCGCGTTGGTGCGCGTGAATTGCATGTTAATGAGCCTTGCGATGGTGTCTTGGCGCGAAAGAGGCTCGCCGGTTGTAATATGAAAGATGATGTCCGCGTAAGCGGTTGGAGCACCCAAGCCGTAGATGCAAGATACGGACGCGCAGACTATGACGTCTTTTCTGGTTAAGAGTGACTGTGTGGCGTTGTGGCGCAAGCGATCGATCTCGGCATTGATTTGCGCTTCTTTTTCGATGTAAGTGTCGGTTTTGGGTAAATAGGCTTCAGGTTGATAGTAGTCGTAATAGGAGACGAAATACTCCACTGCGTTTTCCGGAAAGAATTCACGGAACTCGTTACATAGCTGGGCGGCTAAGGTTTTATTGTGCGCGATGACCAATGTGGGTTTTTGGATGTTGTTGATTACGTTGGCGAGAGTGTAAGTTTTACCGGTACCGGTTGCTCCGAGTAAAGTTAACAAACGTTCCCCTTTTTTGAGGCGCGTTGTTAAATTTTTAATGGCTTCGGGTTGATCACCGGCCGGTTGGTACGGTTGCTTGAGTTGAAACGTTTTCATTGGTAATTTCAGTCATTTCCTCCGCTTCATTAAGGAGAGGCTCGTAGTTTATAACTTTTTGTCGCCGATTGTACAAGATGCCGTTAATACGTACTGCCGTTTCGATGATGTTTAGCCCCGGAGAAAGCTTTAAATTGATTTTAAATTGTGAATTCGGTCCCGAATGAGGTACGATTGCGTTATTAACCAGAATTTGCGCGTCAGGCCATTTTTCGGCCACCAGTTGGCCGTCGTAAAGTTGGCCGATTATGGTTATATTGGGTTCGTTTATAACCGAAGCGTGTTTCAGTTGACGTTCGCCTTGGTAGACCAAAGCATTGTAATCGACATTGGCGAGTTCCAACGGAGGAGCTGTTTGCAGTGCTGTTTGGTTGGGTAAAGTGATGTCAACATCCAGAACGTGTAAGCCTACGGAAATAATCAGTGCGAACAGTAAAAATACAATTAGACTGCCTTGCAGGTGAATGATTTTGGTTAAAGAGTGAACGCGCGGATCATCGCAATGCAAAACCAAGTTTGGGCTGTTAGCCTCGACTTTTTTGCCGGTTTTTGTTATGCTCGGATTCAGATTGAAACGGCTTTTGATGTTTTCTGCGGTTGTTTTGATTTTATTTAACATATGCAAAGATGGATGGATAATAAGGGGCCGATTATGGCGCTTTCACCTATGGCGGATTTTACGGATCTGCCATTTTGTCGTTTGGTTAGAAAATGCAGTGGTGCTGATGTGGTTATTTTTAGAGAGATGGCATCAGCGGAAGCGATTATTCGCGGTAACAGACGAACCGATAAGATCTGCGCTTTGGATCCGATCGAGCATCCGGTAATACAACAGTTATTCGGCTCCAAACCCGATGTAATGGCCAAAGCTGCAATTATTATTGAAAAAGATCATGGGCCGGATGGTATTGATATTAATATGGGTTGCCCGGTGCCCAAAGCCGTTAATCAATTTAACGGAGCGTCGCTTATGAAAAACCCGGAACGAGCGCAAGCGATTGTGAGCGCTGTTAAATCCGCTATTAATGTACCACTTTCGGTTAAGACGCGTCTAGGTTGGAGCAGTGCGGATAACGCTCAAGATTTTGTGAAGATGCTGGAGCAAGCGGGCGCTGATGCGGTTGAGTTGCATGGACGCACGAAAGTTCAGGGTTATTCCGGTGTCGCGGATTGGGATGCGGTTGGAAGAGCGATCAAGGGGTTAAAGATTCCGGCTTTGGTGAACGGAGATATAGTTGATGCCGAGACAGCGAAAGTTGCATTGAGTAAATCAGGTGCTCAAGGATTTTTGATTGCTCGCGGAGCTTTGGGCAGGCCGTGGATTTTTAAGAGAATTCAACAAACTTTGGAAACAGGAACAGATCCCGGAGATCCGGAGCTTGATGAAAGAATGGCTATCATGCTTAAACACGCCGAGTATCAGGTTGAGGTTTACGGCGAGCGCGGATTGATAAAATTAAGAAAACATTTGCCTTGGTATTTTAAAGGCTTTGACGGATTTAGGCAGTACAGAGCCGATGCCGTAAAAGTCGCGACGATTGAGGATGTGAGGAGGATCGTAGAATCGATTACGAAATAACAAAACTACGAATGTCGAATGTCGAACGTCAAATGTCGAACGTCGAAACACGAACCGCGAATTACGAATTACGAATAACTCATTCGAGGCATCTCCTTAGTAAGGAGGTTGGGAGGATCTACCGTAACCACTGAACTCGTTACGAACGTTATGAGCGTTTAGTAGTTTATAAATCCGTTTGGATGGCGGCGGGGAGGAAGCCCATAGGGTCGACGGGGATGCCGTCTTGGCGGACTTCGAAGTGCAAATGCGGGCCAGTGGAAAGACCGGCGCCGGGGGTGCCGGGCATACCGCCCGTGTAGCCGATTATGTCGCCACGTTCAACGTAAGTGCCGGGTTGGGCATTGAATTTTGATAAGTGAGCGTACAGAGTGGCCAATCCGCCGGCGTGGACTATCATAACGTAATTGCCGTAGGATTTACCGGTTTTAGTCCAAGCTACGTAGCCTCCGCCTGCGGCTTTGATGGGCGTTCCGACTCCGGCGCGCAAATCTATACCCGGGTGCTCAAAAAGTTTACGGAAAGGATAAGTTGGATCGTGAAAAGTGGAAGTTATTTTTTTAACAGGTACCGGCCACATGAGCAATGTTTCACCGCTGGCCAAGGCGCGATCGATGGCATCGAGTTTGTCTTTTAATTCTTTTTCGATGCGATAGATTTCTTCGCTGGTGGATTGGTTTTGCTGGCGTAATTCATCGATGACACGGCTGAATTCATCTTGTTTGGCATTGGTTTCGGCGAGTAATGATTCTTTGGAACTGCGCTCCATTTCGAGCATGAATTGCTCTTCGGCCAAAAGTTTTTTCTGTTCTTCCAAATCCATACGCTTGGCTTCGCGTAGGATTTTATCATTTTGCAGATTGGCTTTTTCTTCGATTATGCGTTCGAGTTGCTGAGTGAGATCGCCTTGCAGTTTGGAAATTTCTTCTACGTTTTGAAAGTATGATGAAAGACTGGGACGGCTTAAAAAGACGTGTAAAGTATTAACGTCATCAGCTTGGCGGATGCGACGGATGAGATCCGAGACCAGAGCTTTTTGTGTGGTGATTTTACCTTCTTGCCGGGTTATTTGCCGATTTAGTGATTGTAATTCGAGGGTAAGTATTTCGATTTGCATTTTTACGGCTTCGGCACGCAATTCTTTTTCCTTAATGCGATTTTCAAGCAAGACAATTTGATTTTCCAAATTTAAAACTTGATCTTCCTGTTGTTTGATCCTTTCTTTATATGTATTGATTAATCCCTGAACTTCTTTGGCACGATTTTTTTTGGCATCCAGTTCGTTATTAAGTTGATCGGCACGATTTTTGAGATCTTGAGCCTCTTGAGCTATTGCAGAATGAATATCAAAAAATCCGGCACTCAAAACCGCAATAAGACAAATGAAAGACAAAAATTTCATCATAAACCAATAGCCACATCAATAGTCGTAACGTCGTAACGGGGTTTCTGCTTGATAAGCAGCTGGTGGCTAGTAGCTGGTAGCTGGAGGCTATTATATCATACTATCTCCAAAGCTTGTTGGATGCGGGCTGTTGATTGTTTTTTGCCTAAAACAGCGATTAATTCGAATGGACTGGGGGATTTTTCTTGGGCTGATAGGCTGGCTCTAAGTGGCCAGAGCGTATCCCCGTTTCCCCAACCTTGGTTTTGGATAAGATTCTTGATGTACTCTTCGATGAACTTGGCATCGTGCTCTTTTGAATCATCAATTTGTTCAATCCAGCCAATCGCGGTGGTTAAACGTTCGCGGGCTTCGTCTTTGGAGTGATCTTTCCATGTGATTGAGACCTTGGAGTAATCGAGTTTATCAACAAAGAGAAAGGCTGATTGTTCGGTAATTTCCGAAGGTAAAATGATGCGTTCGCGGAATAAAAGAGCGACGCGTTGTTTGAATTTCAAATCAGCGTTATATGAGTTTAAGTGAGGTAATATAAGGTCGAAATAGCTTTGTTCGTCCATTTCGCGGAGGTAGTGATTGTTGAGCCAGTTAAGTTTGTCGATTTGGAAGACAGCACCGGCTTTGTTGACCTTGGTGAGATCGAATAGATCGATGAGTTCTTGCTTGGTATAAATCTCGCGATCAGCGGTTGGGTTCCAGCCTAAAAGAGCAAGAAAGTTGATCAATGACTGGGGCAGGTAGCCTTTTTTAAGATAGTCTTCGGCTGCTACATCGCCTTGGCGTTTGGAGAGTTTGGATTTGTCGGGGTTCAAGATAAGCGGGAGATGAGCAAAAATGGGTAGCTCCCAACCAAAGGATTCGTAGATGAATATGTGTTTTGGTGTGGACGAAAGCCACTCTTCTCCTCGGATGACATGGGTGATGTCCATGTCATGATCATCGGCCATGGCGGCGAGGTGATATGTTGCCATGCCGTCGGATTTGATGATGACTTGGTCGTCGATCAACTGCCAGTCAAAACTAACATCTCCGCGAATTGCGTCGTTAATAGTTACGGATCCTTCTTTTGGTAGTTTGAGGCGGATGACATGAGATTCCCCCGCTTCGAGTCGTTTTTGTACTTCTTCGGCACTTAAATCACGGCAATGACCGTCGTAGCCGGTGGGACGCTTGGTCAGCTCTTGCATTTTGCGGACTTCATCGAGACGTTCTGCGGTACAAAAACAATAATAAGCCTTGCCCATTTCGACAAGTTGTTTGGCGTATTGCTGATGAATGTGCTTGCGTTCGGATTGGATATATGGGCCATGATCACCGCGTTGGAATATTTTATTATCATCATCTATCCAGACGCCTTCGTTAGGTTCGATTCCAAGTTGTTTTAAAGAGTTGCAGAGGTTTTCGACAGCGCCTTCGACAAAACGGGATTGATCGGTATCTTCAATTCTCAATATAAAATCCCCGCTATTTTGTTTGGCGAGAAAATAATCATAAATGTAAGTTCTCAAATTGCCTATATGCATGTAGCCGGTTGGGCTTGGTGCGGCACGGACTCTAAAACGTCGTTCTAACATAATAGGCTGATATTACGTGAAAATACCATGCTTGTCCAACGTCAAATGTCAAAAGTACAACGTCAATTCAATAAAAATACCGCCGGGAGAGGCGGTGTAGTAATTGCGCACC
>CAZXFK010000030.1:0-11832 GCA_964640115.1 uncultured Gammaproteobacteria bacterium | reverse complement strand
AAGCCACGGCCAATATCACTTCTATCAATGTTTGCCCGGATAATTTTTTCATAATAAATTGATTATTTATTTATTGTTATTATTTAATTTCAATTGTTCCAATGTGGCTCACCGTGGCAGTCGCATATCGCAACCCATCAAATATGGAAAGTTCAACCGAAGTAACGGGCATGCCGTAAGGACGGGTAAAAGCCACTTCATTCGCATTTTGAATTATAACTTGGTTGGTGAATTCGGTGACCAAATCAAATGCCGGATCTCGATTTAAATAATTCGGCCCTTTATATCTCACAATGGAATTGGTAAAAAACGCCACTCCCCATTCCGAATCAAGCGTGCCCGCTATTGTATCGGCTTGAGCCGCAAAAATTTCTCCGCGTACCGTATCAACAACACGATCAAACTCGGTATTTTTTAAAGAAGTATTGCTCATTGCCGCGGTTATACCCACAAGCACTCCCATTATACCCAAAACTAGCAATAATTCCGATAAGGTGAACCCGGAAATAAATTTCATAATTTACATGTGTATTCCCTGTGTAATTTGATAAATCGGCGTCACAATGGACAGCGCTACGAAACCAACCAACAATCCCACCAAAATAAGCGTTATCGGTTCAATCAAAGTCGACAAATTACGAGTCATACCGTCAACTTCTCTTTCCGTAAACTCGGCCATGGAAAGCAAACTCTCGGAAAGTTTACCGGTTCTCTCGCCAACACCCACCATACTCGCCGCAATCCGCGAAAACAACAAAGGATGTTTTTGCAACTCCGCGCCAATCGTCTCTCCCCTGTCAACCGAATTTGTAATAGCCTCTAACTCAATTTTATATACCGGATTATCAATTGATTTTGTGGTAACTTTTAAAGCCGGCACAATGGTTACACCGCTGGCAAGCAAGGTTCCTAAAATACGCGAAAATTGCGCGGTCTGCATTTCTCGCATCAACCTGCCAAAGATAGGAAAATGCAAAATAGTTTGATAAATGAAATAACTGAAAGAATGTATCCTCATTAATAGCGAAAAACCAACCAGCATCAAAGCGATACCTATAAGCGCATAAGGCCAATTCGAACTCATCCATCCGCTGATCGCCAAAAGAGCTCTGGTGGTGGGAGGCAATTTAACATTCAAGGTTGTAAACAAAGGCAGAATTTTTGGCAACATGAAAAATGCCAAATACACGCCGATACCCACGGATCCCATAAAAACAATTACCGGATATAACAATGCCGAACGCACTTTGCTTTTAACTTCATCGGATTTTTCCATTTGCGTGGCCATATAACGCAAAGTATTGGTAAGCGTTCCCGAAGCTTCACCCACGCTGATGGAATTAACGAAAAAAGAATCAAAAATTCTAGGAAATTTGGAAAAACCGCTGTGCAAAGTCATACCGTCATCCAAATCCGCTCGAACCACACCAATAATATATTTTAATGATGGCTGGGTGGTTTGATCTTGCAGTATTTGCAATGACTCATGAATCGGAATTCCGGCATCCAGCATGCTGGCCAAATGTTTAGAAAAAATTATCTTTTCCTTGGATGACAAAGACAGCATGAAAGGTTTAACAATTTTGATTGCAGGTTTGGTTGCGGATGATTTTTTTGACGGCATATTAATCTCTAACAACTCTAAGCACTTCTTCCAAAGAAGTATCGCCATTTACGGCTTTAATAAAAGCATCTTCCAACATCGAAGTCATTCCGCTTTCTTGAGCGGCTTGATGAATCTCTGCGGCACTGGCTCGTTTCATAATCAAACGCTTGATCGGTTCATTGACTTCCAAGACTTCATAGATACCTATTCTTTTTGCATAACCGGTTTGATTGCATTCCGAACAGCCCGGCGCTCGCCAAGCTTTTTCCAACGTTGAGAGCAATTTTTCGGGAATCACGTTGGCTAAAGCTATGCGTTCTTCTTTTGTTGGCGTGTATTGAGCTTTGCATTTCACACACAACTTACGCACCAACCTTTGCCCGATTGCGATATTTACTGTCGATGCGATTAAAAACGGCTCGATTCCCATATCCAACAAGCGCGGTAATGTGGTAGCCGCATCATTGGTATGAATGGTCGAGAGCAATAAGTGGCCGGTCATAGCCGCATTCACGGCGATTCCGGCTGTTTCATTATCACGAATCTCGCCAACCATGATTATATTGGGATCTTGGCGCACAATGGAACGCAAACCGGCCGCAAAAGTTAAATTAGTCTGGGTATTGACTTGAATCTGCGTGATTCCTTGCACCGAGTACTCAATCGGATCTTCAATTGTAACAATGGATACTTGACGTTTGTTTAATATCTGCAAAATGGAATATAGTGTTGTGGTTTTACCCGATCCTGTGGGCCCGGTAGCCAAAATCATTCCATGAGGCCTATGAACATAATGATTGATCAAATCCAAATCTCTTTTGGAAAATCCCAAATCCTCCAGACCGATCAACCTCGCCTCACCAACCAACAAGCGCATAACAACATCCTCTCCGCTGTAAGTTGGTACTATGGAAATGCGCAGATCTATATCCGTATCATCCTCATGCAAACGAAAACGTCCGTCTTGTGCCATGGCATGTTCATCGGTTCTTAACCCGGAAAGCACTTTAATACGTGTGATAATGAGCGGTTGATCTTCCTTGGGCAAATTCAAAACATCATAAACAATTCCGTCTATCCTATAACGAACAATAACCGACTCGGCAGTGGGATCTATATGTATATCCGAAGCTTTAGCTTCCCAAGCTTTGCGGATAATTAAATTAACCAATTGTGTTATGGATGCGGCTCTTTCAAACTCCTCTATTCCGGGAACCAATTTCATGTCTTTCGTGCGCTTAATACTCTCATCCAAAAGCTCCTTCAATGATTTATTGGAGTTAGTATTTTTAACTGGTTTTTTTTCTTGTTCTTGTTCCGGCATACTCTTTTTCAGTTGGGCAAGTATACCATTTTCGAATGCTTAGAGCAAAATAACTATGCGTAGTCGTAACGTCGTAACGTAATAACGTTATAACGTACATGGAATACATGATTTTATATCATGCATCATACACATCCCCCATCACGACCCCGTTATACTACGGAGCAGGCTGTTACGACGTTATGACGTTATTACGTTACGACGTTATTACTTTACGACGTTATTACGTTATTACGTTATTCCGTTACGACTGTTTTCTTGCGTTAATTATAAGTCTCGCCAACCTTATCTCATCATACGCATATCTCCCTCCCAATTTCTCGAAAACCGGCGAGAGTAAATCGCTTCTTGATGCTTCAAAAGCGTTTTTGATAACCAATAATTTGTCCGGATTAAACAAAATATGACCAAGATCAAATTTTACTCCTGCTTCATGTGCTTTTTCCAAATGATACAACACGCGCGACTTCTTGACTCCTCTGATCCGCGCTATTTCTTCAATCGATTTTTTTTCATTTATCAAATATACGGTTGTCATGATCGTGTGACTTGTCGCTTGCTTAACTTCGGGCAAATATTCCACAAATTCCGGCATCCTCTCGGCCAAATTTCTTGCTCGGCAATAATCCCCAATGGCTGTCAGGATTATTTCTCCATATTGCGCCAACTTCTCTCTTCCGACACCGAATATTCCTCCCAAACTTTGCAAACTCTGCGGATAATAACGAGCCATTTCTTGCAAAGTCTTGTCTCCAAAAATAATATACGGCGGAACTCCCCCTTCCTCGGCCAATTGCCAGCGAACAGCGCGCAAAATCTCGAACAATTCCGGATCATAAGCAGTTTCTTGAACTTTGGACGCTTTCATTTCCAAAGCCGGCTTGCAAATATCACAACCTTCGCAATTATCTTTTTGATATTCCTCGCCAAAATAATCCAACAAATATCTGCGGCGGCAAGTACTCAACTCACCGTACTTAACAACATCCTGAATTTGTTTTCTGGCCCGCGCTTGATCCAAAGCATCCGCCATCTCCCTGATAAAATATTCATGTTTAAAAATGTCACCTTTGGAAAAATACAGCAAACAACGACTCGGCAATCCATCTCTCCCCGCACGCCCGGTTTCTTGATAATAGCCCTCAATGGATTTTGGCATATCAACGTGCGCCACGATTCTGACATCCGGCTTATCAATTCCCATCCCAAAAGCGATTGTGGCACAAATCACATTCACCCTGTCACGAATAAAATCCTCTTGCACTTTTGACCTCTCATGAGACATCATCCCCGCGTGATAATAAGCGGAATTAATGTCATTAATTTTTAAATCGGCCGACATCTTCTCGGCGCGCTTACGCGATAAACAATAAACTATAGCCGATTGATTGGGATCGGTTTTTAAGACTTTTACTAACTGCTTTAAAACCTGTTTTTTCGGCCAAACCTCATAACTCAAATTCGCTCTATCAAAACTTGATTGAAAAACCTTCGCATCCCTCAACTTTAATTGATCCAAAATATCCTCTTTTACCCTCTTATTGGCCGTGGCCGTTAGCGCCAACACGGGCGCACATGGAAACAACTCCCTCACAGCCCTCAAATTGCGGTAATCCGGCCTAAAATCATGCCCCCACTCGCTTATACAATGCGCCTCATCAACCGCAAACAAGCTCACTTTTAAGGTTCGTAAAAAATCCTGCACCCGAGGCAAAGCCAACCTCTCGGGAGCTAAATACAACAACTTAATCTCACCTCTTTGCGCCGATGATTCTATTCGCGAAATCTCACCATAATCCAAACTGCTATTAATAAACGCCGCCGGAATTCCATTGGCTTTCAGCGCATCAACCTGATCTTTCATCAAAGCTATCAGCGGAGAAACAACAATCGTAACACCGGCAAGCTCCAAAGCCGGCAATTGATAGCAAAGTGATTTCCCTCCTCCGGTCGGCATCAAAACCAAACCCTCACGCCCGCTCATAACATGATCGATAACCTCTTTCTGCAACGGCAGAAACTCGTCGTAGCCGAAGTACTTTTTCAGCTTGTTTAACATACAGCCAAATTATGAATTAAAAATTATGAATTAAAAATTTTGGAGTCGAGCGGAGCTCGATGACATATAATATTCTATTAATGACGATCAGAGATGCTTTTTGTCGACAGAATTATCGATGATAATATATGAATAATATCTTCACAGTCTTGTAATAAATCCAAAAAAGCTTCATTACCAAGTATCTTAGAATCATTTAAAAGTCTAATCCAATATCTAGCTTCTCGGGCTTCTTTATAAGCTATGGATAATTTATGAACAAAATCCGCTCTGGATTGCGCTCCTTCCGCCTCTTCGACATTTGCACCAACTGAAGTACCGCTTCGTAACAACTGCTTTGATAAAACGTACTCACTATTCTCTCTGGAAAGAACTGTATAAATCCTAATTATTTTTAAAGCAAATTCATAGCTCTTTACAACAATCAAATTTTCCTTAACCTTCATAATCTTTTGATCTGATTAAATTCTTAATTCACAATTCTCTCGGTTATTTATACTTCGTGACCCTCGAAGCTTTCATGACACCCATAATTTCAACGACGTGGGTTAGCGAAGTGGGTCAATTTCTAATTGGGTATAGTAACATTCATTCATAATTCTTAATTCATAATTCTTAATTCATAATTACTCTCTATACACCCGTGCCATAATCCGCATCTTATGTCAAGAGTATAAGTTGTGCAAAATGCAAAAATTATTGTGCCAATATTGATATTTCCATGATATACTCCGGATATATGGAAAATTATTCAAACACAACTTCCCAAAACCCATTCAATCCGGAAAAACTTCCCAATGTGGATAGAGATGCTTCGTATAAATTAATGTATGAACTAAATAAGCTGCACGATAAACTTACAGAACGATTCAAAACAGAACCCCGAGAAAGTTTTAGTTGCCACCCACACGAAGATCCAAATAGAAAGTTAGAATATAAGGATTATGGACGTGATGGCTCAAAAGAAATTAGAGACGTAAGACAAAACCCGGACGGATCAGCGACCTTGTTCAGTTATCATATTGATGGTTCCAGATCGGGATCTCCACTAAGAGGTTGTAGTATTGTATATAGAAATACATCCTCCGGCCACACAAGTGAATTTATAAGTGAATTTATATTAAACCCGGGTGAATTTTTAACAGTCGCTTTTGAATCATTCGATCGTCACGAAGTAAATGGTTTTGGTGAAGATGGGCTGCACGTGGAGACACGCGAACGGGTTGAATGGTCGATGGCTTGGCAAAGATTTTTTTCATCACTCGCGGAAGATCAAACTTTTCTAGATGCACTCGAAAGAAGTAAATTTTTAAAGACTCGCGGCCTCCAAATAGAATATAATCCTTTAAAAATAGATCTTAATGCCGTTTTGAATGATCTCGAAAATATTTGGAACGCCGCCTATTCATCAAAATTGTTGAAAAAGAAATTCCCTCGTGGCAAAGCCCCAACAAATCTTGGACCGCCACCGCCCGAATGGATAATCTCCTACAAAGAAATTGAAAAAATATTGCAATATGTAACAAATAAGTTAGCGGAAGATGTTCGCCTCCTGGACCAATATCAATTTCCTGATAAACCTCACCCATACAGATAAATAAAAAGCCTCGAAGAAATTTCGAGGTTTTGTTTCATTAAGTCTCCGGCAAAACTTTAACTATACTCATATTTTCAGGAGTCAGATACTTTTTCGCGGCATCCGCTATTTCCTGAAGTGTAGTGGAAAGATCAAGCTCTCCCAGATCAATATCTTCATAATCATTTTGCAGCCACACATCTTGAATCCAATCTATCTGACCGTATCTATCAACTTCTTCATCCCTAAGCAATAAAGACATTCTTCTTTTTACCATGATCAAATCAAATAATTTTTGGGGTATTTGGCATTTCTTCAATTGCTCAATTCCCTCTAATATCAAATTTATTACTTTATCAATGTCAATAACGGCGCATTGAGTTTCAATTCCCAAAAACGAAAAAGGATAGTTGGAAATCTTAGACTCTACATCATATACCAAACGATGTTCATTTCTGAGTTTAGAGAACAAAATGCTCCATCTGCCATCGGTTAACATATCTGATGCCAGATTCAGCAATCTTTTTACTCTGATGTCGTGCGGTAAAGAAAAAATTAAATGCACTTTTGCATAATCAATTCTTGAATCCGTGTATTCACCGCAAAAAGGAATAACGTCATATTGCCTTCCGAGCATTCTCTGATTATTGTGATTTGGAAGTTTTTCAATGTTCCTGCTTACAGTCTCAAGGTGCTTTTCATGTGATATCCCGCCGGAAGCAATAAACGCGGCTCTGGATAACACAATCTCTCTTTTCATGTAATCACGTAAAATATCGATATCAATTTTATTAATACTGTCAAGATTACCGATTATGGGTTGATGCAAAGACACGTTCTGCGGAAATGCCTTACTATGTAACCAAGCCACATAAGCATCATCTCGTGCATCTTCCATAGCTTCTTGAATTATCACACCTCTTTCACGTTCAACCTGCTTTTTAGTGAAAGACGGCGACAAACTAATTCTCATTAAAGCATGCATCATCAATTCAAAATCTGACGCAATGCCCGATAAAGAAAAATCAATTTTTATAAAGCTTGTAGACGCACCCCCAACCACACCCAATGGCAAAAGAGGAAGCATGGCCGGATGAACACCATCATCATTAGGCCCCTTCATAAGCATATGCTCCAAATAATGAGCCGTTCCCGGATACTCGCCATCTTCGCAAGATCCCGATGGAAAAACCACTTCAACCGTAACCATGGAACTCTGAAGCGGTGCCGTAAATACATTGACGCCGTTATCCAAAACGGTTCGATGCACAACAGATTTGCCGAATTTTTTATTGTAAATGTACGTTCTCATCTCATCTCTCCTTTGTTGTTGTGCAACATTGGCAAAATAATAGCTGTTTGTCAACCTAAAAACCCCGGATCCCCGAGGTCTTACCGCTACACGTTACATGCTCGATGCTACATGCTACAAGTTACATGCTTAGTGATTACAATGCGGTCCATGTACATGCCCGCCGTGCTGTGCCGCATGTTCCGCGTCTTGTTTGGCGAATTTTTCCAAAGTGGCTTTATAGTCTTTAATGCCTTTTTCTTTTAAAAATTCCAAAGTCCTGCGGTTGCGCATCATAACCTGCACATAATCTCTGTACTCCGGAGAACTGATTTGATCTTTGGTTTGCTTATCTTGATCTTTGGCCGCGTCCAAAATTCGATCGATTTCCATATCCAATTCTTCATCCTCTACATCGATATTATTTTCTTTGGCCGTATTTTTGATATAAACCGCCGTTTTTACGCGTTTCTCGGCCATGGGAATCATATCCAATTTAAATTCATCCGCGGATTTTTTGATGCTGGATAAATAATCTTCCATTTTGCCTCCACGCGATTCGATATCATGACGCATTTCCTCAAACATCCTGCGCGTTTCTTCTTTAAGCAATATTTCCGGAACTTCGGTAAACAAACTTTTGTCGATCAATGTTTCCAGTAATTCGATTTCCGCAACTTCGAGCGCGCGTCTCTCATTTTCCATACGCAAATTTTTGCGCAACAATTCTTTCAACGCTTCCACGGATTCCAATCCCAAACTTTTTACAAACTCTTCGTTAACTTCGGGTAATTTAATCTCGTAAACTTCTTTAACCTTTACTTCGAAGTCAATATCTTTACCGGCATACAGCTTATCATAATGCTCGTCCGGAAACGGCAAAGTAAATTTTTTCTCATCCCCCTTATTTACTCCCAATAACTGCTCCGCCAATTTGGGAATATAATGATTCTCATTCAAATAAATTCGATAATCTTTAGCTTGCCCGCCTTCCAATAACACGCCATCTTTTTTCATTTCCATGTCCACCAAAACCATGCCTTCTTTTTGCGCCGGCTTTAGACTGATAACTTCTTGTCTGCGCATGGCACGCAACTCTTCAATGGCTTTCTCAACCTCTTCTTCCTTAACATCTTTAACGTTCAACGATACAAACGGCTCGCTTATTTCGTGAGCTTTACGGATAATTGGCATAATAGCCGCGACACATGTAAATTTTATTTCTTGTCCGGGAGTCAGTTGATCCACCGAAATTTCCGGTGAACCGATGGTATCAAAATTATTATCCAAAACAGCTTTAACATATTTGGCACGGACAATTTTTTCCAAAGCCAATTGCCACAACTGCATCTCCCCTCCCAAAATTTTAATGATTTCGGATGCCGGAGCTTTTCCGGGTCTGAATCCGGGTACCTGTTTGCTTTCGCTGACTTCTTTGACCACTTCATCTAAAAACGGCTTTGCCTCATCCGGCGTTACCGTAAATTTTAACTCGACTTTTGAGCCGGCTAATTCATTGATTGTTGTATCCATAATCCGCAAACTATAAGCAAAATCACAGCTTTTGTCAACAATAACAGCCACAAGCCGCTAGCTACCAGCCACCAGCCAAAATATCAATCATCCTCGTAGGGATAAACCTTGTGTTCATCCGTGCCAAATAAAAGCATGATCGTTCCGTTGCGGATAAACACAAGGTTTATCCCTACGCTATGGACTATGTAACAAATCAAAACAAAAATTCATCAAGAGTAACTCAAACTTCTCCTGATGAACTGTTTTCCCCGTTACGCCATTACGACGTTACAACTTTATGACGTTACGACTATGATGTAAGTTACTTAATATACAACAACGGATTAACCCTTGAACCGTTAACGTAAACTTCAAAGTGAATAT
Source organism: uncultured Gammaproteobacteria bacterium (assembly GCA_964640115.1). Classification (GTDB taxonomy): domain Bacteria; phylum Patescibacteriota; class Patescibacteriia; order 2-12-FULL-60-25; family 2-12-FULL-60-25; genus MWCR01. The sequence continues at coordinate 2,077 of CAZXFK010000030.1, read as the reverse complement.
GCGGACCCGTGGAGCGCCCTGTCGAGCCCATCATGGCAATAACTTCTCCACGCTTAACTTCATCACCGACGCTGACAAATAATTTCGAAGCATGCGCGTAACGAGTTTTCATTCCATTGGGATGTTCTATCATAACCTGATAACCGTAACCGCCCGAATTCCAACCGGAAATGGTTACAACTCCATCCTCGGCCGCGTATAACGGATTGGTTTGATCGCCGGCTATATCCAAACCCGTATGTCTCCAACCGTAATATTGCGTAATAATTCTTGCCGAAGTCGGCCATAATAATTTAGTGGTGATTCCGGTATCGGCCGCATCAGCGGGCTTGGCAACATCAGAGGTGCTTGCCGGCGCCGTATATTTTGTCACACCCGGCTCGCGTAATTGATCACGGCTCACGGCTATCACTCGATTTTGTTCAATCACGGGGGGCATGCCTCCCGGAATAATCAATTCTTTGCCCACCGGCACTTTATCATCGGTCAATTGATTTATTTTAACAATATCATCAACATTTCCTTGATATTTTTTCGCTATTGCACTCAAAGTATCGCCTGATTTAACAGCCACCAAAACACCGGCTACGGGTAAAATTTTCAACTTATCTCCCGGACGAATATAGTTTCTGGCCGAAAGATTGTTGGCCCACAAAATCGTTCCCACATCAATATCATAATCTCTGGCAATGGTGCCCAAACTGTCACCTTCTTTAACCGTATATATCTCTATTTCCGATCTTGCCGGTTTGGCTGAACTGCCGGTGCTTTCTTGATCCGGGGACAAAGGTCGCAAAACCAAAGTACCCGCCACCTGCGTTGATGTTAACGGCGGTAACTCATCTCCGGTTGAATAATTAAAATCAATATGCGGAATAGCCTCTATGGTTCCCAACGGTAATCTGGCCGAACTCTGTAAAGATTCTTCGTCATAATCATAACGCAAATCTTCTTGCACAATCTCTGATTCGCCATTGGTCATGATTGTATAGAGCAAACTATGTTCACCCGCGTCATGCGCCAAGGCTTGTTGCGTTTGTAAATTTGCGTAGATAGTCGAGGAGGCCGCAATCATCAATGAAAAATGGAACAAATATTTATTGGTTATCAAAAACAAAGCAAACCCTCTGGCCGGCAAAGCCAAACGATTGATTCTTAAGCGGCTGATTAACAAAAGACTATATAAAGGAAGAATAACGAACTTCAATAAAATTCTTCCAATGGGCCGCAAAGCCTCATAGATAATTTTTACGAAAAAATATTCCAACCCTTTTTTCAGGGCGCGTATAAATCTAAATAGTTGAATACCCAGTATCGTCCAAAAAGCTGATGGTATTTTGGTAGGAATAGAAACCCCCGACAATAACGCACAATCTAGCTAAAATCCGGTTACCGTATACTCCAATTAGCCAAAAAGTGTGTTAACTTAGCGAATAAATTAATATCGACGTTTTATGTGTGCGCATAGAAAGCTACCAAGCTCTGCATCTATTGTCAATCAACTTGTCCACTTCTATGTCAAATTCATAACAAATTTTGCATTATTTTGCTACATTAAGCAAAGAATCAAGCGCGCAATAAATGAGTATTTTAGGCGTTAACCGGAACCGTTACAGGTTCTTCAGAAACAACTTCCGAAGCATCGGTTTTTTTCGTTTTGGGATGCTCGATTGTATAAATCAAAGCCGAAAGCATCTTTTGTATGATGGTATTTGTCTCCACCAATCTCTCCGTCTCTTTTGCATGTTCGGGAAACAAATCTCCGATCAATAATAAATAGGTTTCACACTCATACGAGCTGTTGCGCGCATAATTAAGATGCTTAACAAAATCCGTTTTGGCCCACTTGCGCTGGCCTTGTGCGATTTGCACGGGCATGGAAAATGCTCCGCGCGTAAGTTGTGATGTAAGTGCATACCTCTCCTCCTGCGGCAATGCGCGTACCAATGCATGCACTCCCTTGGCAAAGTCATAAGCTTGTTGCCAAACCACCAAATCGCGAAACGAAGTTTTTTTAAAATTTGTTTTATTGGATGATGTAGTAGTCATATATATATGTAATAATTTTGCGCGCTTG
>CAZXFK010000029.1:0-11849 GCA_964640115.1 uncultured Gammaproteobacteria bacterium | reverse complement strand
ATCGATTCGATAATCAAGGTTCAGAGAGTGATCGAACATTCTGACTACTGACAATTGACGTGATCCCATTTTTCTGTTATATAACTCAAAGCTCTTTTTCATGTCGGTCCGCCCAAAAAACGCATTATGCGTCCAAAGGCTAGCCGCGTAGCTAAAAAGGAGTACGCCAAATGGCCAGCTCAAAGAAGGAAGGTGGTATGTGGACTTGTTCAGCAGGAGAACTGCGGAACTTTGAGGGTATGATAGGCCGTCGCTTTTCCGCCCAAGACATCCGCACAGCGGCTGATGCTGCTGTGCTTGCGGCTTGGAAAGCGTTTCGCCAATCATTGGAAGTGCGTAGCGAGTTTCTCTCGGATATGGAGCGACCACTCACTGACGGCGAGTATCGTATCTCGGTCACTTGCATCGCACTCCCGCCCTTCGTCGAGCTCGAAAAGGAGTTCGGGAAACGCAATGTCTCGAACCTGTTCGATAGTAATTGTGATTGGCAGATTCACTCGTCATGTGTAGAAGTCGGCCGGGTCCCGGGCGAGCGCATAATGCTGGTAAAGTGTTTCAAGCGTAACACGACGAGCGAGGCGAACATCACCGAGATGTACAAACTGGGCTACCGCCCAGCGACCCACTTCGAGGCATATGCATTCGCCAAGGCTAACCCTGAACTGTGTCGCCGGTTCTGGATTGTCGCACTCGGCTCGTCCGCGCTGCGCGGTGGCGAGTGTTACGTTGCGATGTTAGGCGGTGATTCCGATAGGTGTCGCTTTGACTACGGTTGGTTCGGCAATCATTGGTACTCCAGCGACCGCTTTCTTTTTGTTCGCAAGTAAAACTTTGAAACCTCGGAAATTGCCGAGGTTTTTTATTGTCCGCACCAGGAACACTGATTTGTCTGAATCTTGATGAGCTTGATTCACGCTCAAATTAATCAAGGTTCAGATAATTACTGACATCTCTCACAATAAAACACACTCCTTCCACCCAACTTTTCACGCTTTATCGCTGTTCCGCATTTCAAGCAAGGTTCTCCGGTTCTTCTGAACACTTTTAAATACTTTTGAAAGCTTCCCATCTCTCCACCGGGCAACCGATAGTCCGAAAAAGTCGTGCCACGATGTTTAACAGCTTTAGATAATATCGTAACAATAGCTTTATATAACTTTTTAACTTCGTCATCGCTTAAACTATCCGCTTTACGTAATGGATGAATCCCGGCTTCAAATAAACTTTCATTTACATAGATATTTCCCAGTCCCGAGATCTTTGTTTGATCCAACAAAATCGCCGGCAATAATCTCTTTCCTCGCAAAACCGGCTTAAGATCATCAATAGTAAAAGTGGGGGAGAGTGCGTCAACTCCGATTTTCTTTTTCTTTTCAAAATCAACCATCTCATCCGCACTATAAACTTCGCAAGTCGCAAAAGTTCGCACATCCGCCAGATGCAAATCACCATCACCATCTAATTTGATGGTCAGTCGACAGTATTTTGGTGCATCATCTCTCAAAAAAACTTGCCCTGTCATCCTCAAATGTATCGCCAAGTTAACATCCGAAGAAAGCTGTAAAATAATATTTTTTCCTCGTCGAGTCACATCGATGATTTCAAGTCCGGAAACCTCATCGCATAAACCATCAACTCCACGCTCGCCAAATAACCGTCTCGTATATTCATAAGTCACCAAATCCAAAACCCGCCTGCCAACTATCAAGTTTTTCAAATCAGTCACAATGGATTGTACTTCCGGGCCTTCGGGCATACTTACGCTTCGCTGTCGCTCGCGAAAATAATAATTATGAATTAAGAATTATGAATTAAAAATTCAGGAATCCCTACCGGGATATCTTTATACACTATCTAAGATAAGTCCAGAAATAAAAAAAAGCCGTAAGGCCTCAATCATTCTTAATTCTTAATTCATAATTTTTAATTGGTTTTAGGTCTGTATATATTGCACCCTCCCAACCTCTCCCGTAGTTAATCGCACTTTGATGCCCCTCGGATGCACGGGGATGCTTGTCAAAATATCTTTAACAATACCCTGCGTCATTTCGCCGGTTTTTTGATGATGTTTTTGCACAATAACCACCACGGATCCGAGTTTAATGTCTTTTCTTATTGTTCCATCCATATAACAAATCTTGAACCTTGATTTATCATGATTATTTAAGATTTTTTTATCTTATAGAGGACACTCGCTACAGTCAATTGGGGCTGGGAATTGGCAGTGGAATCATGAAAGCACTAAAACTATAAAAGCAATCACCGCCAGCGTAACACCTATATATGCGGTGGGAGAAAGTACTTCTTTTAGAAGCAAGAACCCAAGCACATTGGCCAATATAATGGATACAGCTCCAAAAATTGCCATGGATTTGCCCAGATCAATACTGGAAAACACATAAAGTTGGCCAAAGGTCGCAAGAGTACGTATCAGTATATAAACCACAAACCATAAACTTAAAAAAGTTGCGGTTGAAAAACCCAATCGCGACATGTATGAGCGTGCGATCAAGTCGCTCGATGTAAAAAGTAGTTGCGTCCCAATGATTACTACTATTGGCCAGTTTATTGTCATGTTTTTAGTATAAAGGCAATCATCAAAAAAGCCAAGCATTTCATTTAAATAAAATATTTATTCAACAAAAATAATAATTCCGGGTGGAATTTTTCGCCACGTTCAATCATTGCTTGAACCTCATGCAACGAAAAGAAATCAATCGTTTCCACATCATCCGGATTGGGGTTAAACGCACCGGTATAAATCGCTTTGAAAGCGGTCACGAATTTTACAGGTGATCCTTTAGCTTCATACAAATCCTTGCTGAAAAACACTATATCACAAGATGTTCCCAACTCTTCCGCAAATTCACGCAGTGCGGCTTGCTCGTAATTTTCACCGCTCTGTACATGTCCTCCAACAGCTGTAGACCAATAGCCGGGGCAAAAAGTGACAGTTTGGCTCCTTTTTTGCAAAGCCATCTTGCCGTCATCATCAAAAATCAAAACATGCACAATCCTGTGGCATAAAGATTTTGCGTAAACCTCATCTCTTGTTGCTTGCGAGACAACCTCATCATATAAATTAACAATATCTAATATTTCAGTCATGAAAACCAAGTATAAACTCACAACTAATAACTGGCAAGCGACTCGATAAACTCTCTGAAGTATGCACTTTGTAGTTTACGGTGTTAGTCTTTCCAATTCCACCATTTTAGTTTTCCCGGGTTATGTTTCTTGGTTGACGCAAAATATACCGCGCACCTGCAAACATATAAAAGGCATCGATCAATTTCGCGCCCATATAAATTACAAATCTTCCGATAGATCTTTTCCGGATCTTTACCTTTCAGATCAGCTACGCGCCTGATCCCTGCATTCCAAAAATCTTGGGAGATACTATTACCAACTCCGGGAATAGACTGTAAAACTTTTAATTCTTGAGGTTTTGCCATAGAACAACTATAAACAAAAAAATTCAATCTGCAAAGAGTCACTAGGTGCTACAACTACGACTTGGCACTACGACTTATGTCTAATTCGCTTATAAATCAACACACTCGCAATAACGATAATAATAAGGTAGAAGATAGGATAAAATAAGAAAGGAGCGTCAAAGCTGTTCGGCATCACACGAATAAAGTGATTTAAGAGTCTAAAAGCGGTAAACCAAATCGCAAAAGCTAAAATCGCCACACCGGGCTGCATCTTTTTCTTGAAGATTATGATCGCGATTACGGTTCCAACGAGCGCGGCGATCAACTCGTAAATTTCTGTTGGGTGTACCGGCCGAACACTCAAAATGGAAGTTGTTCCTTCACTCAATTGATGCAAGTGTGCGTCGCTGAAGATGGGGAATTTAACTCCCCAGGGCAATTTAGTCTCGGTTCCAAAACAACAGCCATTTAAATAACAACCGATCCTCATCACAGCGATTCCAATCCCTAAATTCGGCGCTAAAACATCACCAAGCTTCCAAATATCCAACTTCATCCGTTGCGAAACCAGCCAACCCACAATCACAGCCAACACTATTCCTCCGTATTCGGAAAATCCCGTAGCACTCAGCGAATAAATTCGCGTCGGATTCTCAATATACAATCCCAAGTTAATCAAAATGTTCAAAAGTCTCGCTCCAATCAAAAACGCAACTATCGCGAAGCCCAAAATAATCATCGACTTTTTCAGATCCAGATCAGACCGCTTAATCATCGCGTAGCTTCCAGCGATAGCAACCGCAATCGCCAGCAACATGAAAAAGCGATACGAACTTATGTGTATCGCCAATCCAAATAACATTGTGTCAATTAAAGTGGGATGCATTTATAAAAATTACAAATTACAAATTACCAATTTTGGAATCGCTGTCGCGATATTCATCATAAATCGTGGTTCGAGGTTCGTATCGCGTTTAACGTGACGTAGTTCGAAATACAATGTTATGACGTGGTATCCCTCCTTTCGCAAAAAGAAGGAGGACGAATGGGACGAGCGACTTAGGACTAGTAGTGGTTTATTTACCCTTATCCGCTGTCATATTTGCCAAAATTTTTAACATATCGCCTTGATAGTTTATTGTCACTGTTCCGTTCATATGGTATCCGGCATCGTCTTCCGCTATGGGTAAAGAGAATGCGGCTACAGCGCCTTCTTCGGTAAATGATCCGGTTATAACGCCTCCTTCGTATTTAACGTTGATTGATTTTGGTTCATCATCGTTATTAAATGTCATGGTTCCCGAGTTTTCACTTGTTGGAGTGATTGAAATTGAGACATCCGAAGATTCTCCTTTTAAAGCCTCCGGATCAAAGTTCAAATCACAGCCTTCCTCCTCAGCTCCCGATAATTGTTCTTCTTTTAGGCGCTTAGCTTCTTCGGATAAAATTACATCCGTTATTACCAGCTTGCCGTTTTGCCACATCCCTCCCAATTCCTTAAAATCCGGATACATGGATATACCAAAACGATCGAATAAGAATTTTTTATAGGCTTCCTTGCCTCCCGTCTCCGAAAAATAGTATCGTGCCGCTTGAGTAATATCATGGACTGATAAAGCGCCGTCAACCAAAAATCCTTGTTTGTCATTCAAATTAAATCTTCCCGTATCTTTCATCATCCTTTCCGTAAAATGCCATAAAACATCCATGCGGATTTTTAAGTCGCTGTGTTCACTTAAGCCCTTCGGACCAAAAGATCTCTCCAAGAAATCCGCCTCTTTAAAAGCGTCGATCAACATTTTAAGATCCTTTTCCTGCTTTTCCACTTCGATGTCGCGCTCCAATCTGTTATTAAACTGTCTCTCAAAAGACATCTGAACGCCGTTGCGAATTTTGTCCATTTCCCTCTCGTCCAGTTCCGGCATTCCGGCATCACGCCGCGCTTCATTTTGTTTGGCTATAGCCTCTATTTCCAGCTGTCTTCGCACCCCGCGCATTTGGTTCCAAACCGTGGCAAAATCTCCTTTGTCATTATTGTAACCATAAAAATAACTGTCAGATCCGTTCTTGTAAGCTTGATACGCGGCTTCAACTTCGTCATTCTTCCAGCTTTGTATTTGGTAATCAACCATTTCTACGGCGATTTTTCCGGCGGTCGTAATTAAAAATTTATCCGCTATCTGTTCGCCGATTATTTTTGCTGCCTCGCGGTATTGGCCCTCGGCCGCATAGCCCGCGGCTTTAGCCACAGCTTCCACGTCTTCAGATGCGTCTCCGGAAATTGCGCTTAATGCGGATTGAAATGCCGATTCCGGAACTCGTGTGGCTATTTTCTGCCCCATCAACATCGCCAGTTTTTGATTAAATCCCGCCACATCGCCTTTTTGATAATCATCATACATGTCTTTATAGCTGTCATCCGTCAAAATATCGTTAACAACACTGCCGGTTATCGACTTGTCGCTGATGCCCATCTTTTCCAAAGTCATCTCAACCATTTTATTGGCGATTTCATCTGAAACATCATTAATGTTATCGCGCAGAGTATTATCCAGCGCTTGCGAATGTATCCATTGCTCGGTTAAGGTTGTTTCATCGCTGACTTTATTGGCTCCCAGCAAACTGAAATGATAAATCTCCACCGTCATCAAACCTTTTTCCAAATCCACCATGGTCGGAACCAAATAATCCCATTGTTTTCCGTTGTAGTAACCGGCTTGCAATTGATCGGGATACGTATCAGGAGGCAACTGACTTTTATCAAACGCAAAAGTCACTGTCATTTTCTCGTTTAATCTAACATCGCCGCTTGATTTGATTTCAATCGGCGATCCGATCGGGGTTGCCTCCAGTGACGAATAATCCGGAGCCTTGTCGGGTGTTGCAAGCTCGATCTTCGTTGGACTGTCAAAAGCCCCGGCTGGGATTTCGATAGTCACTTTAGCCGAATCCAAATCACCAAGCTTCACGTCCTCATTACCGGATGTAGCCGTAATCGGCTCGGCAATCGTCTTCTCAAATTTCCATGCCGTATCAGCGGCAGGTCTATCGCCGTCTGATGATTTGGTAAAATACCACAGTAAAGAAACCGCAACCGCAAATATGATAACCGCCACTGTGATAATAATGGGCAACTTTTTGTTCATAGTAAAATTTAGATTCGCCCCGCAACAATTATTTAATATATTTAATGTATGCGGGATCCCGTTTACCCCGCAGTAAGCGGTGGCCAAAGGCGGTGATAATTCGTAATGTTAATGCCTCAATTATAGCTCGAAAAACACAAAAAAGACCAGTAAAAAAGCGGTCTCTGTCAATACCTTCTCCAATTACTAATAATAATGGGTTTTTCAGTTAATAAAATTACAGACTGAATTCTTCGGATAGAATATTATTCGGTAAAACGCCCAGTTCTAGCAGACCGGAGTTAAGCTGTGTCATCATCTTGGGCGGTCCGCAGATAAAGATCTTTTTGCCGTCGAAACCGCCTGATTTTAATATCACGCTGTCTGCGCTTAATGATTGGCCATCATTATTAAACATTGGGAATAATCGCAATTTATCAGGCATTAGTGCCATTATCTCTTTCAATCGCTCCAAGTAGACGGCATCTTCCATTTTATTTACCGCATAAAAAAGATTGATTTCGTAATTCTTGCCGGTCTTGCTTAAATCCTCGGCCATGCTTACGAACGGAGTGATACCAATCCCGCCAGCTATCCAAATCTGTTTTTTACTATCCGCAAGTTTATAGTTAAAAATTCCAAACGGTCCTCGCGCATTGACTCGTACTCCGGTTTTCAACTGTTGTATTTTGCTTGTATGATCTCCCAAATTTTTAATAGCCAACCGAATAACATTTTCATCCGGCGCGGATACGATACTGAACGGATGCGATTCTTTGCCGATTACTTTATCCAAAAAACTTATGATCAAGAATTGTCCGGCTTGATAAGTAAAACGTTTCTGCGGAGTTAAAATAATTTCCGTTACTTGTTCATTTAATTTTTTTACACTTGTTACCGTCAAAATATGTTTCGGTTGCAACAGCCATCCCAACAAAGTTTTATAAACGAAAGCCATAATTCCCACGGCCAATACCATCAGAATATAATATCTTAGCGGTTGATAATATCCAACCGTGGCCGGTATCAGCCAAACGTGCAGACCTGCGAATATTAGCGCCAGCCCCATGAATTTATGTGTGATTTTCCAGATATGATATTTTGGCCGTAAATAAAGGGTTAAAACAATGAGCACTATCATTATCCATAAAGATATGATGCCAAAATTAACATCCCAGTCTTTACCGGGCAATAAAAATCCCAATACTCCATTAAACGTCAACTCCGTAAATTTATTGATCAGTAACAGGGGATGAAGTAACAGCATTGTAAAACCTGTTTTTCCAACAAATCCATGTTTGATGTAAACATCATTAAGCCCTTTAAACAATCTCTCCAGCCATTTTGCATCGATACTCAAAACAAAATTCAGCGACATTAACGTTAGTCCCATAAGGCCAAAGATTTGCCCCAAATTGGCAAGCGCAACTTCGAAACCGCTGAATCGCGCAGGATAAGCCGGTGCCATGTACCACAAGATCACGGGAATAATGGTAATAATCGATATCATCACCCAACCAACTTTCATCAGTGTATTTTTCATAAAATTAATATTAAATTATACGGCTTTTGGTTTCAATATTCGATTTGGATATCAAACGCCCTAAGCAATGCCAGCGCACCGGGGTATTTAAACTTGGCGTCTTTAATCGTGTTCTTGGTAGGATCAATAAAATAATTATGAGCGTACGTAAAATCCGCTTTGCATAAATTTGAATTGATAAATTTAGTCCCATTCAGGTCCGTTCCGCTAAAATCGGCATCCATCAAATTCACTCCATCAAATTCAACTTCTTTGATTTGGCAATCGATAAATTTTGTTTTTTGCATTTTTAAACCGTGAAACCAACAAAACTCGATTAAACAATCTTTAAAATCCCAAGCCAGCATTAAATTGATAACTCGAGCGAAATCAATACCTGCAATTTTGCAATTTATAAAACTCACGCCTTGAAAACCGCTATTTATCACTTTTATATTGGATAAGTTGGAATCAAAAAATTTGCAATCGATGAACCTTGATCCTTTAAAATCGCATCCGCTGAAATCACACTTCTCGAATTTACAATTTTGAAATTCTCCCAATCCAAAATCAAAATCATCGCCTTTAAGCTCTTTATAATTTTTATTTTCGTAAAGCCGCAAACCGTGCATATGAGCTGTTCATGGTTATCCTATCTTACAAAAACAAAAATGACCAGTTTATTAAAAAAGTTTTAAGTATAATCAAAAAAGAACAAAGTTTAGGGTGAAAGCCATAACTTTGTTCTTCATTATCCGTATCAACCCGCTTGTTAATCGCAAGCTATCTCTCCTTTAAGCATTCTTGAACACCTTAGATGGCGTATCAGCAAATCCGCATAAAAAACGATAGCTAATACCATAAACAGCATTACCAAGACATGAAATATCGGGCTGGCCACAAATACGCTGATCACAAAGCTTCCCAATACGGCATAGGCCACAAACGGGCAGATCAAGCCCCACTGTGTCACATAAAACTCTTTTTTAAAGTAATGTTGTTTGAAGTAATCTTTAAGCAGAGCCATGCCAAACAGCATATACCAAGTTTCAAAAGCGAATGCGATAGTAATCACCAATAAAAAGTACGAATCCAAGTGCATGGCATGATGTTTTTCCAAATAGTGTCCGATTCTGAACAGGGCTATTGCATACAAGGTAACATTTGGCACCACAATCAAAAAGCTGGGTAAAAAGTGCTTTGCTCCCAAGCCCTCTTGCGAAGCGAAATGTTTCTGGAAAACCGAAATTAATTTTACCACCAATAAGAATATTCCCATGCTTCCTGAAACAAAAGATAAAAAGGCGGCGGTGTGGGCTATGGGTGCTGACTGTGCAATGGCCGCAAAACCGGTTCCGGTAACAGTCAACATTCCCAAAGCAAAAGGGTGCAACAGCCAGCCGAAAGTGATTTTTTGAATATCAAAACTTTGTACAAAAGCGATTTTTAACAATTTTATTTCCATTCTCATCAATAAGGCAAAGATAATAATCCATACAACCAAAGCCGGAAACATCAAAGCTTGTAAATTATTTGATATCCAGGGAACTAAAAACCTAATCGGTCCGATAAAAACATTCATGGTCATGACAATCGAAATAAACGGTGCCAAGATACCCGCATTTGTTAGGGGATTGGAAATATATTCTTTGTAACCCTCGTTTTTCACAAAACTGACAAGTTTGGCAAAAAATATTATGGATAAAACAAAGTGAATCAAAACAAAAACCACCATTACCGTTTCCAGTGAGTAAAGAAACAAATTATTCCAAAATGGTTGGCTTGCTTGTGCCAGATCGGCCAGTTTTACCAAGCCTTTAAGATTTGGGGTTGTGTACTGCAAATAGGCAAACGGAATAATTGCTATACCGCCGGCACCAAGAGATGCCAAAAACACAAGAGGTGAAAATTGTTTCATAAATATATTCGTTCTACGAACGATGATTACTTCGTTGGTTTATTTTTTAGTGATTAATTTAACTATTTTGTCCATTTGTGTCGCATCTTTGCTTTTTAAACAATGATGCAAATTTTCAGACAAAATTTCGGCATATGCGCTATCGATTGCCGCCTTGGAAGCTTGAAATTGTGTAATGATTTTTTCACAATCTTCTTTTTCATCAATCATCTTGATGAGCCCGTTGATTTGCCCGGCAATTTTTTTGAGTCTTGCGTTTACTTGATTCATAAAGTTTAATTATTAATTTAGCAACGAATCCTAATATACCCCTAGGGGGTATAAATGGTCAAGTGTTTTATAAAATCCGCATTATTTTTGCGGATTTTAATGTATTGTTCCATTGTTACGTTTAAACAGCGGGCTTCTTGCGTGCCTGAAAGGAAAAATAGATATCAATCAGAGCCATACAAACGCTCATGGCCATCGGTCCGAGTATAAATCCCATTGGTCCAAAGAATGCCAGACCTCCCAATACGGCCAAAAAAACGGCCAGCGGATGCAACTGCATTCCTTCGCCGATCAGTTTTGGTCCCAATAGATTATCTATCAACCCCACTGCAAGCAATCCCCAAGCCAAAAGACCGATTCCGCCGAATAAGTTCCCGGTTAAGAATAGATAGACAATACCCGGTATCAACACCAAAGAAGTTCCTACGCCCGGAATCAACGCCGCCACCGCCGCCACACTGCCCCAAAGTACGGGATTCGGTACGCCAAAAATGGCAAAGCCTATTCCCGTTAAAGTTCCTTGAATCAATCCTATTGTAAGACTGCCTTTTATCGTGGCCGAAATTGCCAGACGTAATTTTGTAACAATCAGTTCATCATCTTTGTCATCGAGCGGGCTTAATTTGACCAAATAATCTTTCAGCTTGCCTCCATCTTTGAGAAAAAAGTAAAAAGCTATTAGAAATACTATCGCATTAACAAGCATACTCGCGAAACTGGAAAAAATAACACCCAAATTTTTTACTAAAACCTCAAGCCCTTGCCTTATATACTGTCCAAAATCAACTTTAAAAGATTCGGGAATTGTTATTGTTGCTCGCGCTTGATCTAAAACACTTTCGACTACTCCGATTAAACCGCTTGTATCACCATGAGCCAAATCATGATACAAATCCGTGGCTTCTTTTAATATCAAAGTACCAACAAAAGTAATGGGCAGCATTACCAACACAATTGCGGTAAATGTCGAGAACAGCGCCGAGAGTCCCGAGCGTCCGCGCGTCATACTCATGAATCGCCTGTAAACGGGCTGAAAAATAAAAGCGAATATAGCGGCCAGTATGAGCGCCGTTAAAAACGGTTGAATTATAAAATACACAACCGCGAGTGAAGCTGTTAAACAGACAATGAAGAAGTAATAAACATTTTGATTTACACGCATAAAAATATTCTAGAAAACTTTAGAGACCGCAAACATTGGTCATGTCTTCGCAAATGGGCGCATCTAACATACATTGAATTTTTTCCTCGCTCCACGTGGCGCATTCGAGTTCACAGGATTCTTGCCCTTCTTGAAACAGAGCTTGATTCGCATTTGGCACCAAGGTAAGACATTTATTCACATAATTACTGCAAGCTTTTGCGCAGTCATTTGCGATTGGTGGAGCGTCCGGAGTGTTTACGGTGCTGGTTACATATTCATCCCGTTCTTCTTGAACCGGCTGTCCGCACCCTGCAAAGCTCGTTATAAGCAAAGCTCCAAAAAATAATATTACGATTTTTTTCATATTTTTGAACAAGTAAATTATCTTAATGATTACGATAGGTTAATTGTGCAATTACCGCAAGATAAGGGT
>CAZXFK010000028.1:0-12438 GCA_964640115.1 uncultured Gammaproteobacteria bacterium | reverse complement strand
ACGAACCACGAACCACGAACCACGAACCACGAACTGGGAATCTAAGAATCTATGAATCTGAGAAGCTGAGCCGCTGATGAGTTCATCCCACTACGCCTAAACGGCTTCGCGGGACAGGTCAAGTTAAAAGTCTAAAGTTCATCAAGAGCATCTAAAATTACTCTTGATGAACTTTGAGCTTGACTCGTCTCGCGTAGCCCTGACACGTGGAAGGGCGTAGTGGGATGAACTTTTAACTTAACTACTGAACTCGTTATAAACGTTACGAACGTTATAAACATCATATGTTAGCTAGCAGCTGGTAGCTGGTAGCTAGTAGCTGGTAGCTATTATTGACATCTCTCCAAATTCATGATATCAACTTTCTGCACTTCGAAAGGAGAAAAGAATGAACAGAATCAAATTTCCCAAGCACTGTACGGATGCGGAATTGGAATCGATTTTGGCCAATGCCGAAGCCCGCGGTTACGAGTTCCCGTATTCCCGCGAAGAAAATCGCTATCTTCGCGTCGGGGATTATCAGGCTGAATGGTTTTTGCGCAAACATGATGCCAAGGCCAAAGCCGTAAAAAAGAACGAAGAATTGGAAACATTTTTCAGCTTGTTTTATTTGCATAACCCCGATCTGTGTGAATCTTTCAAGACGGCGGTCAAAAAATGCCGTGACACCGACAAACCGGTTCCGTTGGATTACGGCGACACTGCCGCAGACAGGCAAGAGGTCTTGAGTGTTTTGGTGATGAGCCATTTTCGCGCCGCTCTTCGTCGTTATGCCAAATGCAGTGCGCTTGCATCGGCCACAGAGCAAATTTGGTTGCTCCCCGAGGCAATGTCGGCTTACGAATGGGTTTTTGCCGAGGGTGGTTTCGTCAAAATCACGCAATTGAAACGCGAGTTTCCTCGCGTCTTGAATCTTTGCGAACGCTTGGCCGAGGCAACTCACAAAAGCCCCGCCAGATACGCTTCCGAGATCATCACTGATTCGGAGAATCTGTATCAAGTTGTCAGGGTTTTGTCGGTCTATCCCCGATACTACACGCTGGAACAATTGTTCCGCGTCGAATTCGCCTTCGGAGCCGGCAACTACATCGCGGCCCGCACACTCATAGTCAATCCGCCCGAGTTCATCTCTTTTACATCTCCTGTCCGCTCTCTCCAGCCCTCCGGCTTCTAACCAACTTCCGCCCTCCCTCGGCGGATTTTTTATAAGAAAAACGCCCCGCCAAGTAACAAGTTCATCCGACCAAGTGGCAAGTTCATCAAGTCTAAAGTTCATCAAGAGTAACAACGTGACTCTTGATAAACTTTAGACTTTTAACTTGACCTGTCCCGCGAAGCCGTTTAGGCATAGTGGGATGAACTCATAGGTTGCTCTTGATAAACTTTAATCTTTAAACTTGACCTGTCCCGCGAAGCCGTTTAGGCGTAGTGGGATGAACTCACCTGTGTAGTTATAAACATTGGAACAGAATACGAACACTAAATTGGCTTGATTAAGCGTCTATTGAAGTGGGATTAAATGGTTGACGTAAGGGTTGTAGTGGCATAAAATGGGTACAAGTGGGGAAGAGTGGGAAAAGAAGTTTTGCCGCACGCAAGTGTGGAAAGCTATCCCGCCATATTTTTTTACCCGAATATTTATATAACGGATTCAATCAAGTCCGCTCGTATGTTCATAGGTGAATATCATTATACAATCGACGACAAGGGGAGGCTGTCCATTCCTGTAGGCTATCGCACCGATTTATCAAAAGGTGCCGTGGTAACGCGCGGGCTTGATCATACATTGTTTCTTTATCCTAAGAAGCAGTGGGAATCCTTGGCTGCCAAGATTTCAGCCTTGCCACTGTCTCAAGCGGATACCCGCGCGTTTGCCCGGCTCATGTTAGCCGGCGCCATGGAAGTATCCATCGATAAATCAGGGCGCATCGTTATTCCCGAATATTTGCGTTTATACGCCAAGCTAAACAAAAAAGCTGTGATCTCCGGTCTTTACGACCGTCTCGAGATCTGGGATGAAGATGCGTGGAGTGCCTATGCGGCAAAAACCGAAGCCACAGGCGATGAAATCGCCGAACGCTTGGGGCCATTGGGCTTATGACCGTAACAAATAAATCCATTCACGACGCGGTTATGGTCCGCGAAGTTTTAGAGGCTCTGCACCCTCATCCAAAGGGGCATTATTTAGATGCAACTTTGGGCGGAGCTACGCATTCACTTGCCATTCTGCAAACTTCAGATTTTAAAGGCTTGCTTCTTTCCTTGGATGTAGACCCTGTCGCTTTGGCGCGGGCCCGCAAACAATGCCAAAAGCAAGAGCTTGCCGGCAATTGGCAAATCATGGAAAGCAATTTCCGCGATATTGCTTCAGCCGCAAAAAAATCAAACTTGGCTCCTTTCGACGGAATTTTATTCGACCTTGGAGTTTCCAGCGACGAGCTAACCGACCCTTTGAAGGGCCTGTCATTTCAAGAGGATGGTCCGCTCGATATGCGCTTGGGTCCCAAAGCCAACGAAGACGGTTTAACCGCCATGCAAATCGTCAATTCTTGGCCCAAAAATGATCTGATCAAATGTCTGCGAAACTTTGGCGAAGAGCGCTTCGCCTCGCGTATATCCGAGGCAATCGTCAATCGTCGTAAATCCAAACCCTTCGAGCGAACACTCGATTTGGCTTCGGTTGTGAAGGAGGCTGTGCCCCGCATTAACGGGCGTACACACCTCCACCCGGCGACCAAAACCTTTCAAGCCCTGCGCATTGCGGTTAATGATGAGCTGGAATCGCTCCGCGTGGCACTCCAAGACGCCTGGGAAATCCTGGCGCCATGCGGAGCGATCGCAGTCATCTCGTTTCACTCTCTGGAAGACCGCATCGTCAAACAAACATTCAAAAAATATCCGGAAGCAATCATCACAAAAAAACCTTTGCTTCCGTCAAAAACCGAAATTAATCAAAACCCCCGTGCAAGAAGCGCCAAAATGCGCGTTGCGCGTAAACAAATACAAAACGATAAATTATGTCCCGAACATATGCTATTGCTATGACACGTCCGCATCAGCGCTTTGGTTTCAAAGAGCACATCTCAAAGCAGCTGCCCAAAGGAGCGTTGGCTTGGGCGTTGCCCGTCATGGCTGTTTGGATGGCATTGGCCGGCATTTACGTTTCGCAAGTTACGCATGCCGCGCCGCGCGCCGACAGCCTGCAGGCCTTGGAACGCCAAATCTCCACACTGGAACGCGACATTATCGCTTATGAAGATACGGTAGCCCGCCAATCCTCAATGTACGCTCTAACCGAGCGCGCTAAAACCCTGGGTTTTGTGGAAATACAAAATCCCCAATATATCAATCCCGCATCACATGCCTTTGTACGCAAATAGCGTCTCCCTGGCAGGGGGCAGGTGACTGCATAACACCCTTACGATCATGTTTGTAAACTCATTTATCAATGCTCGTTACATTTGGTACACGTACCGAATGCTTATACCGATAGCATTTGTTATGTTTTTGCAAGCTTTTGGAATGGATCGTACGTAAGTCATGTAGCATATAACTTGTAACATGTAACAATTTGCTTGTTGTATGCAACATGATGGGAAAATAGAAATCAAAATTAAGATAAAAAACACAATTAATACCAAAATCGCGGCTTCGTAACATGCAACGTTCATTCATTTGTTCCGTTGCATGTTACGGGTTGCGGATTATATCAAAATCCTCCAAAGCGCGTTTTTGGAGGATTTTTTTGTTGCGGTTATATGGTTATTGACCGCCAACCGGTTTCATGTTATAAATGTTGTCTGCAAATTGAAAAAGAGATAAATCATTGGTCAACTCGGGCAAATCCGGATAGTCTGATGTTCTGCAAGGAGGAGTCATGGTAAACAAAAAAGTGGCGGTGTGGAGCAAGATGCTGTACATGCTCATGGGAGGCTCTTCATTACTGTTCGTTTCGGGCACCATTATGGATCTGGCAGGCAAAACCATCGGCAAGCCTTTGTTCTTTTTTGGGTCTCTTGGCTTGGTCACCGCTCTGTCGCTCGTTTTTGCACGCGAGCACAACTTAAAGCAGGCTCAAAAACAGCGCGGATTCACATCGAGAGAGTCTGATCTGATCCATGATGATCTTAAGCGAATCAACCGCATGGCTTGGATTATGATGGCTTGGATATTCTCTTTGTTCGGCTTTTGCTTCTTTGCTCTTTGTGTCGCAACCGAACACATCGTCTCCGGTTCCGCTTTAACGATCATGTTCATGATCGGCGCCGGCAATGCCGTTTATCAGGCCATCGCCACCAACCGCACCAACGCTATCAACTGATCGCCGGCCACTTCGACCACCTCTCATCTTCACAAACCCCGCCACTCCGCGGGTTTTTCTGTATTACCATACACGTAATCTTGACATTTTAGCTGTAATAAGGTAAATAGCAATTACATTGACAATCAAGGAGACGCCGATGCCGAAAACAAACATTCGAACCATTCATAAACAATTGTATTATTTTTTTACAGATGTCAACCAATCCATTCTTCAAACAATTTGGCAAAAGCTTAAGTCGGTATCTCGTGGTAAAAATGCAGAAGCTATAATGTTCCTTGGGAATGGAAGATATCGCTTTATATTCGGCAAAAGATTTGCGCCGGAGGCTCCTTTCAGAGTAGCCGGAAAAAAACATTTTTGCGTTACCGTTGAATTTGATGTCAATCTTAAGGATAGCACGGGCGTGGAATTGATTTTTATCAATCACGGCAAAGGTCACATCGAAGTCGGGCAAACGCTTCATTCGAATGTCATTCAAATGGAAGCGGAATTTTTGTCTGAATGCCCAACTGAACCTGAAGACATGCCTCACCTTACGAATGATGAGTTGAGACGTATTCTGGCGCAAATGTCCCGGTGTGAACCGGTTCAGAAAAAAACCGCCTGCGCCAACGGTGAATGAACCACAGCGCCCTATTCGAACATTTTTACAACCCCGCAACTCCGCGGGTTTTTCATTTCACCAAAACCAACAACTTTAAGTAACAAGTTCATCCCACTACGCTCAAGGCTACGTGGGACGGGTCAAGTCTAAAGTTCATCAAGAGTTACTTAAGCTTCTCTTGATGAACACTTGGCAATTGCTACATGCTACATGAAGACGTTATGACGTTACGACGTTATGACGTTACGACTATATGCAAGTTGTGTTATAATATAGCCATGCTTCAAAGGTCCGGTGCTCTGGCGCGCATTGTATTCGTCGATCTGATCGGCAGTGTTATTTGGTTTCCTGTTTGGTGGTATACCAAGGGCTTAAAAAGGTTTATCAACTGGTGTTATGAAGGCATTATTTATCGTTCCAAACAATACGCTTTCGGAGTTTGGATTAAAAACTTTTTCGTACCCATGTACGCGCAATACGATTTGGTTGGCCGTATTATCAGTGTTGGTATGCGCATCGCCGTCATATCGGCTCGCGCCATAGCTTTGGTCGTGGAATCTTTGGCCTATTTCTTTTTAATACTTTGCTGGATGATTGTTCCGCCTCTCGCTCTAACGATGGCCTTGCAAAATATCTTTGCCGGTCTATTTTAATATGCCCGAATCAGAATCTCCACAAGTTCCCGAAGCCATAGTTTGCAATGCCTGCGGAGCCGACCCGCGAGCTTCGGCTTCTTGCCGCGTTTGTAAAGGCGCCGGCATTGGCATCCCCACTGATGAAGGTTTTTTGGTTTGGAATGTCATTATCGATGAAATAACCATAGCTTTACGTAAACTCCGTATTCAGGTCAATGCTATTTTTCACCTTTCCATTCTATCACTGATAGTAATCTTTTTGGGATTGTTCTTGGCATTCACGATTCGTGATTTTACCTATGCCGACGTTCAAACTTTGGTTTTTTGGACTAGTGGTTATTGGTTTACCACGCTTTTTTATCTCTCTGTGGTTCTGGGAGCTTTTTTTGTATTTCGACTGCTGGAATTTACGGCTCCGGCCAAAACCTTACCCGGCTATTTGCCGGTTGCGTCTAATTTAAAGCATCAACCCGCCGATGTGCCAACCGCTATCGAAGTAGCGCCGTATTTTTCTCCGGAGGCCATGGAAGTGGTTGAGTCCGCTTATCGTCTGGCCAAAGAATTGCATATAGTGGAGATAACGCCTGAAGTTCTGTTTGCCGCCGTATTAACTTCGCGAAGCGGGGGATTATTCATCGCCCGTTTAAGCATGAATTTTGAAACCGTCAAAGATCCTCTGGTCAGATTGTTGCTATCGGGTTCATCCGGCAAACCGCCCATCAGTTTTTCCCGCGAGGCCAAGCGCGCATTGGCCGCCGCTTTTGATCTCGCCAATCGTACCGGACGCAAATACGTAACTCCCATGGAAATTTTCTTACAGTCTTATTTGGAAAGCGAAAAACTGCAAGATCTGATCGACAGGCTCGGCTATCCCAAATCGCATATGGTTCATGTCGCGGAATGGGTTTTGTTGCAAGAGCGTTTACGCGAAGATCAGCACCGCTTTGTGGAATTGGCGCGTTTCAAGCCCAAATCCGGTATGAACCGCGCCATGACAGCCATTCAAACCTCAATTCTGGATCATTTCAGCGAAGATCTGACCCTTTTGGCGAGGCAAGGATATTTACCGCAATTGGTTGGTAATGACACCGTGGTCGAAAACATGTTGCGCGGCTTGGAGAGCGGGCAAAGCTCGGTCGTTTTGGTTGGCGAACAAGGTGTCGGCAAAGCCGCTCTTGTCGAGCAGTTGGGGCGTCTCATGGTCATGGAGCAAGTCCCGGAGATTTTATTCGATAAACGTCTCGTCTCCGTCAATCTAGCTCAAGTCGTTGCGGCCGGCGATCCGGGTTTGGCCGCCGAACGTCTCATTACCATGCTCCACGAGGTCGCCATCTCGGGCAATATAGTCTTGGCTCTTTACGGCATCGAGGCCTTGGTTGGCAGTGGATCCGGTCCCATGGACTTGGCTGAAACTTTTGCCAGTGAAATCGAAAAAGGCCGTTTTCAGGTTGTTGCTACAGCCACTCCCGAGGCCTGGACTCAATATTTAGAGCGCCGACGTTTGGGCAAAATCATGGTTAAAGTCGCGATTCCCAATCCCGATGCCGAGCAAACCATTCGCGTGCTTATGGCTAAATCCGGCCAAATCGAATATAAAAATCACGTCTTTATTTCTTACGGTGCTTTGGAAAAAACCGCCACACTGTCTTTGCGTTATCTTCACGATGTCGCTCCTCCGCAAAACGCTTTAAACGTTTTGCGCGAAACAGCGGTTTTGGCGCGTAAAATCCGCGGTGAGAATGCCATAGTTACAGATTCGGATGTGGCCAAAGTCGTTCACGAAAAAACCAATATTCCGGTTGAAATGGTTACCAAAGAAGAGTCTGATAAGCTCATGAATCTCGAAGATCGCATGCATGGACGCGTCATCGGCCAAGATGAAGCCGTTGTCGCCGTTTCCAGAGCCATTCGCCGTGCGCGCGCCGAGCTTCGCGAAGGCAAACGCCCTATTGCCAACTTTTTATTCTTGGGTCCAACCGGAGTCGGCAAAACCGAAACCGCCAAAACACTGGCCAAAGAATATTTTGGCAATGAAAATGCCATGGTGCGCCTCGACATGTCTGAATATCAAGAACAATCTTCCATTGGCCGTATGATCGGCATACCGGGTGATGACCGTGGCGGTCTGCTCACCGAGGCTGTACGCAAACGCCCGTTCACAATCGTGCTTTTGGACGAAATCGAAAAAGCTCACCCCGAGATATTAACTTTGTTTTTGCAGGTTATGGACGACGGTCGTCTTACCGACAGTGTCGGTCGAACCATCGATTTTACCAACACAATCGTCATCATGACTTCCAATGCCGGCACGTCCTACATTCAAAGCGCCGTATCACAAGGTGAGTCTCTCGATAAAATCAAAACCATTTTATTGGAACGCGAGTTAAAGACATATTTTCGCCCCGAGTTTTTGAATCGTTTTGACAGCGTCATTGTCTTCAAACCTCTGACTCGCGACGAGGTGGTACAAATCGCTTGGCTCATGTTAAACAGCGTGGTCAAAGCCTTGGAAGCTAAAAGCATCAACTTTCGCGCTTCGGATATCGCCGTCGAAGAACTTGCCGACGCGGGCTTTGACCCGGCTTTTGGCGCTCGTCCCATGCGCCGGGTCATTCAAGATAAAATCGAAACCCCTCTGGCCGACATTATCCTCAAAAACGAAGTTGCCAGGCACGATACGGTGGTGTTGAATGATGATGGTAAACTCACGGTTGAAAAAGCACCAAATCCCTACTAAATAAACAGCTACTAGCTTCTAGCCACTAGCCGCCAGCCTTTAACCACTGGTAGCTAGAAGCTGATAGCTGGTAGTTGTTGGCTAGTGGCTGGCAGCTGGTAGCTTATCCTATGTCCTGGCAAACTCTTTCTCTGTATTCATTGGCCGCCTTCGCCGGAACGGGCGTTGTCTCTTTTTTATTTAGCAAAATCAGCAGATTCTTGGCGATTAAATATCAAATCGTTGATGCGCCCAAACAAGAGCGCAAAATTCAAAAACAACCGATTCCTTTATTGGGCGGTTTGGGCATCGGTATCACCATCATCCTCGGTATTGTCATTTTCGCTCTCACTTCCAATCTTTGGGTCGGCAAGATTTCTTCCTTGCAACTTATCGGTTTTGTAGCCGGAATAATTATTTTGTTAACCGGCGGAATTTTGGATGATTGGCTGGATTTAAAAGCTTGGAAAAGTTTCGTGTTTCCGGTTTTGGCGGCTGTTATCGTTGTTATAACCGGCACTTCCATCATCCACGTCACCGACCCTACCAGTTCGGCGCCTTTGTTTTTAAACTGGTGGCAATGGTCGCTGGGCTATTGGACACTTTCTTTGCCTAACGATCTGCTCACTGTCATCTGGCTCTTGGTCGCCATTTACGCCACCAAACTTACGGATGGCTTGGATGGTTTGGTCTCGGGTATCGGAGTTATCGGTGCAACCATGGTAGGCATCCTTTCAACCATGACTGTTTTTTTTCAGCCCGCCACTGCCATACTTTCCGCCATGGTTGCCGGTTCATTTGCCGGATTTTTACCGCACAATCGTTTTCCGGCCAAACAATATCTGGGAGAATCGGGGAGTACTATAGCCGGTTTTTGCCTTGGCTTTTTAGCCATCGTCTCCAGCGCCAAATTGGCTATCGCTCTGGCTGTTCTCGCCATCCCCATCGCTGATATCGGTTTTGTCGTTCTGCGCCGTATTCTCAATCACAAACCTTGGTTCAAAGGTGATAGCACGCATCTGCACTTCCGTCTTTTGGCGGCCGGCATGTCTCATCGCCGTACAGTCCATCTTTTTTGGCTCATCTCGGCTTCTGCTGGATTCGCCGCTCTATTTTTGCAAACCAGCGGTAAAATGTTTTTGGTTTTCATCCTTGCTATTGTCACCTTGTTAATCTCTTGGCTGGCCGATCGAACCATTCAGCGCCGTTTACCCAAACCCAAGCTATGAGAAAGGTGGATATCACGCCATCATGCGATTCTTGCGGTCATAAAAAATACGCCAAGATTTTTTTTATCGTCTTCATCACATTTTTAGTTCTGCTTGTTTTCATCCCCATCGTAACCGTCTCTTTGGTCCGCAATAATCTCAAACAATATTCGGATGGATTCAATCAAACCAAACAAACTATCATCATCAAAGATACCAAATTGCAGGTATTTGTCGCATCTGCGGATGATGAGGTGATGCAGGGCTTATCCGGACGCGAGAAACTGCTCGATAATCAAGGCATGTTATTTTTGTTCTCCGATGTGGATTACCGTACTTTTTGGATGAAAGACATGCTCTTCGATATCGACATGATCTTCATAGAGGATGGTAAAATCGTCGATATCGCCAAAAATATGCCAAAGCCAAAACCCTTCGAATGGCCGGCGACATACTCATCAAAAAGCCATGCAGACATGGTTTTGGAGGTAAATGCCGGTTTATCGTATCTTAACGGCTGGGAAGTGGGAGATGATATTGTTTATTAGTTGAAGACATTTTAGAGTTTGTTTTTATATTTGCTTATGCCAACAATAAAAGATAATGGAGAGCCGCTTATTGATTTGAAAAAGTTTTGTCCTAAATTAAAATTCGACTTGGATCAAGATCGGAAAAAACTGGAAAAAACTGCTTATGCGAGAAAAACTGTCGCAGAGAAACTTAATCAAGCTATTACCCTATTACCAACTGGGCTAACTTTTAAATTAGCAGATGCCTGGCGGCCACAATATATTCAAGATAAATACTTTCGTTGGTACATTTTGTTCTTAACAAAGAAACATCCATCATGGAATAATGAACGTGTTATTATGGAAGTAAAGAAATACGTACACCCTTCAAAAGGCAAGTACTCCTCGGGTCACTTAACGGGTGGTGCTCTGGATATTTCATTATGTTATTTAAAAAACGGCAAAAGACTGCCACTCAAATCAAGCATATTGTCTTTTCAAGAAAACGCTACATCCTTCCAGCCTAAACTGCCAAAACATATTCAAGCAAATAGAAAAACTATGTTTGACGCTCTAAGCGGTGCGGGTTTCATAAATTACCCAAAAGAGTATTGGCATTGGTCTTATGGAGATATTCGCTGGGCTGAACGAGTTGGTAAGAAACTGGCTGTTTACGGTATCAAATCGGTATCTCTGAAAAAATAAAAGAAAAATATCACTACAATACTAAATAAGGTAACTGTTATAGTTTTTTATACTAATTTTAGCTAAAATACCCCCTTTTGACGTTCTACGTTAGACGTTCTACGTTAGACGATTTCCCAATTTGACATTTCGCTTAACTTCGTCTAATATAGCCGCATTAT
The DNA here is from genome assembly GCA_964640115.1 of uncultured Gammaproteobacteria bacterium. Lineage (GTDB taxonomy): Bacteria > Patescibacteriota > Patescibacteriia > 2-12-FULL-60-25 > 2-12-FULL-60-25 > MWCR01. Next base: position 1,576 of record CAZXFK010000028.1, on the reverse strand, counting down.
GTTTGCAGTAATAGCTACCGGCGGTAAACAATATATCGCCAAAGAGGGTGAAACCCTTAAAGTCGAAAAGCTCGCCGGCGAAAAGGGCGATTCGGTTGTTTTTGATAAAGTTTTTTTGATCGCCGAGGATGATGGCTCCAACGTTCAAGTTGGCACTCCGGAGCTAAGCTCAAAAGTCACCGCCGAAATCGTGGAACAAGGTAAAGGCAAAAAAGTTACAACAGTTAAGTACAAAAACAAGGTCCGTTACAAAAAACGCATCGGCCACCGCCAAGATTTCACCAAGGTCATTATCACAAAAATCAACTAAAAAATCAGAGCGCAACGCTCTGATTTTTAATTATGAATTAAGAATTATGAATTAAAAATGAACGTAGCCTTCGGCATTAATATATATATTCCGAATATCGAGCTTTGCTCGATTCCAACATTCTTAATTTTTAATTCATAATTCATAATTTGGTATGTTATGTTAGTTTTTCCTACGATTTAAATACGCATCCGTTATCGTCGCTTCATCCGCATATTCAATTTGTGCGCCGGTGGGGATTCCTCGCGCCAAGCGCGAGACTGTAACATTCAGATTGTTAAGTTGTCTTGTCAAGAACAGCGCCGTTGTATCACCCGAAACGTCCGGGTCGAGTGCTAGTATGATTTCGGTAATCGCCGGTTCGGAGTTGTGGATGCGTTGCAATAACTTTTGGACGGTTAGATGTTCCGCGGTCTTTCCTTCAACCGGATCAATCAATCCGCCAAGAACGTGGTACTTACCTCGATAGATTGTCGCGTCTTCCATGACTCTGATATCTTGGCTGTTGGCTACAACGCAAAGAAGCGATTTATCCCTCTCCGGATCTCGGCAAATGGCACATGGCGATTCATCGGTCCACATTCCGCAGACCGAACAAGGAGTTATTTTTTGAGCTAATCGGTTCAACACCTCCGCAAACTGCGCAATCAACGGCTTAGGCTGTCCCGCGAGCCAATATGCATACCGCAAAGCCGCCCGCGGCCCCACGCCCGGCAATCTATCAAACATCTTGGCAAGCTCATCAATACTGCGGGGAACTAACATAAATACGTCTAACGTCTAATGTCTAACGTCAAACGAGCTAAAGAAAAGACATTAGACGTTCGACGTTTGACGTTTGACACTATTGTCCCATCATTCCCTGGATATCCTGCGCAAGGTCGAGTCCGCCCATATCTTTCATTTTGGTAACCATTTCTTTTTGCATTTTTTCCATGGCATCATTAACGGCTTCTTTAACCAAAGTCTGGAGCTTGTCTTTATCTCCCATGACCTCATCCGCAAAATCAACTTTGGTAACTCTTTGATTACCGTTGACGATAACTTTAACCTTACCCCAACCCGCAGACCCTTCGATTTCCACTTGCTCTAACTCTTTTTGCAACTGCTTGGCGCGGCTTCTGACATCTTGAAATTGTTTTAATTTGTTGAACATAAAATTTACATTATGGGTTACAGTGCGAATTACGAATCTGCGCTAATTACGAATTTGTAATCAAGCTATCATTTTATCCCTTGGGATAAAATGTAACCCATTCGTAATTC
>CAZXFK010000027.1:0-12542 GCA_964640115.1 uncultured Gammaproteobacteria bacterium | reverse complement strand
AGATCTGGCCAAAAAAACTTTGCAACTCAACAAAAACATCATGCTTGTCGCCAACAAAGCCGATACTCGCACCAATGTCGGCTCGGCTTTTGCCAAAGATTCTTGGAAATTGAATCTCGGCGAACCTATCGATATCTCGGCCGCCAATGGCCGCGGCGTCGGCGATCTGTTGGAATTGATTTTTGAACATTTGGAAAAACGCGGCATAAAACCCGGCGATCCCGAAAACACCAAATCTTTAAAAATTGTTTTAATGGGTCGTCCCAACGTCGGCAAATCATCTCTCACCAATGCCATTTTGCGCCAAGAGCGCTCCATCGTTTCTCCCATCGCGCACACAACCCGCGAACCACTGGATACGAATTTCATTTGGGAAGGCAAACCCGTTACGATTATCGACACGGCCGGTATGCGCAAACGTTCGCGTGTAACCGGCAAAATCGAACACGAAGCCATCGACCGCAATCGCGAAGCTTTATTCCGCGCCGATGTGGCCGTTCTTATTTTGGATGCCAACGAAGATCCGCGCAAACAAGATAAAACTTTAGCCGGATTATTAAAGGATGCCAATCGCGGTTTAATCATTGTTGTAAACAAATGGGACATGGTTCCCGACAAAAAAACCAATACCACCAAAGAATACGAAGCTTCAATCAGAGCCGAACTGCCTTTTTTGGCTTGGGCTCCAATCATCTTTACTTCGGCCAAAAACAATCAACGCGTTTACGACATTCTTAAAACCGCTTTTGCCATTCAAGAAGAACGTCACCGCATAATTTCCGATAACGCATTGGATAAATTTCTCAAAAAAATCCTGGCTAAACAAAGTCCCAAGGCCGTTAGCGGAACCAAAGCCCCGTTTATTCAAAACGCCGTTCAAACCCACACCGACCCGCCCACCTTTTTGATAACTTTACGCGGTTCCAAAATCAAACTGCAAGAATCGTGGATCAGATTCTTTGTCAATCAACTTCGAGCCAAATTCGGCTTTATCGGCTGTCCGGTTATCACCAAAGTTGATTACGACGACACCCCCGTCAAAACCCCCAAAGGCAACAATCGCCGCAAAAAACCCATCGGCCGCAAAGGATTCAGGTACTAAAATATCAAAAACTACTAAATCTCAATCCTCAATTATTCGTAGGGATAATCCTTGTGATTATCCGTTCTGATTATTCTTATTACGATCATTGGTTATTTTAGCACGGATAAACACAAGGATTATCCCTACGCCCAAAAAGCATCTCATAACTGTAGAACAGTTCCCTTGCTCGACTTGTTGCGGGATGATAAATTACAGTTATGAAAATAATTGTAGGTCTGGGAAATCCCGGGCAAGAATATTTAAAAACACGGCACAATGCCGGTTTTTGGGTTTTGGATGAATTCGCATCCACGCATGATTCCGAATGGAAAAAATCTCGCGCGCACAAAGCCGAAATCTCATCTCTCACCGTCAATCAAGAAAAAGTCTTGCTCGCCAAACCGCAAACTTTCATGAATTTAAGCGGACAAAGTGTGGTATCACTCATGCAATATTACAAACTTACGCCGGAAAACATCCTCATTGTCCACGATGATCTGGATCTTGAACCGGGCTGTTTTACTTTTACCATGGGTGGCAACCCGGCCGGCCACAACGGCATCAAATCCGTTTACGAACTAACCGGTCAAAAATTCCCACGCCTGCGCCTCGGCATCGGCCATCCGCCCAAACCCGGCCCGGCTCCCAAACAATGGGTTTTGGAAGTCCCCAACACAGCTGACGGTAAAGTAATAAAAAAAGCCATCAAAGATTCGGCCTCCGCAATCACGGATTGGATCAACCTCGGCACCCCCGAAGCCATGAACAAATGGAATAATCGGAAACGGACAAGTGGTAACGTTATAAAATAACCATGCGCCATCCTGTGCGGATAAACACAAGGTTTATCCCTACGGAGTATTTTTAGCTTGTGGCTGGAAGCTGGTAGCGAGCGGCTCGTGCTTCAGTTGTTCTATTCTGCTCACGGAACAAATGCGACGGGATTGGAGGGGCGCTCCCACAGCAACCGTCCGCAAGCAGAACACAACAGCCGAAAAATTGTCTGAACCTTGATTTAAGAACCGATTTACAAACAAATTAACTTGATTACCTAATGTAGAGATAATTCTATACTTATAGTAATCAAGAAAATTTGAGCGTGAATCAAGTTAATCAAGGTTCAGACAATGTTCGTTACGACTTTACGACGTTATGACGCAGTACTAGAGTTGGTTATGTCTTATCAAAAAAACTCCGAACTTGTCAACAGTCCTTGGTCCGACTCACGTCTGGGCTGGTTGGGTTTGGCTTGGTACGAAAAATTCGGTCCGGCAAGTCTTGGAAAACTGGCTCGTCACTTTAATCAAGACGGTGGACAAAATGCTTGGCAAGCCAAAACACAAGAACTTATCGAACTCGGCATTAACGAAAAATCAACCAAAGATTTTTGCATTTGGCGAGAAAAACAAGATTTGCAAATTCTGCAAAGATCGTTGACCGAAAACGGTATCGATTTTATTTTGCCCTGGGATAAAGCCTATCCTTCCATTTTTCGCGAATCACACAATCCTCCGGGTGCTTTGTTTTGGCGTGGAGCGCCTTTGGACAACCGCCCCTGGATAGCCGTAGTCGGCACTCGCAAAATGAGCGCTTATGGCGAACGAGCCGTTAAACTCATAGTTCGCGGATTGGTCGAAAAAGGTGCGGGCATTATTTCGGGTTTGGCTTTGGGTATCGATGGAGCCGCACACAAAGCAACTCTCGAAAACAATGGCAAAACCATGGCCGTACTCGGCTCGGGCATAGATAGCCCCTCAATTTATCCAACCGCGCACCAAAACTTGGGCGAACAAATCCTTCTTTCCGGTGGAGCATTGCTTAGCGAATATCCTCCCAAAACTCCGGGCTTAAGACACAACTTTCCTCAACGCAACCGCATCATCGCCTCGTTAGCCCAAGCTACTGTGGTTGTTGAGGCGGATTTAAACTCCGGCTCCGTATTAACAGCAAAAAACGCTTTAGAGAATAACCGAGACGTTTATGCTGTTCCCGGTCCCATCACAAGTGCAACCAGCCGTGGTACTCACGCACTTATTCGCCAAGGAGCAACCATTTGCGAATCAGCCGATGATATTTTAAATTCACCCCTTCCCGAACAAAATATTGCCCCCGCGTTCAAACGCGATCTAACCATGGACGAAAGCAACATTTTAAATCTCTGCATCACCCCCACACATATCGACGATCTCGCCCGCCATCTCAAAACTTCAGCCGCTCATATTACCGCAACCTGCATGCACCTGGAGCTGGATAACATCCTCACCGACACCGGCGGACAAACCTACGAAATAACCCCCAACGGCCGCAACCTGCTCAAACTTCGCTAACCCGCTTGTCAGCCACTAGCTACTAGCTACTAGCTACTAGCCACCAGCCACAAGCCAAGCCAATCCAACCAAGGTTTGTCATTTCTGCTCCTTAGGCGCATCGGATGTGCCTTCGTCCCGAGCTCAGGCCGAGGGGCATTCGTCCCGAACTTATGCCGAGGGGAAAAATCTCCACTGTTATTACTGGTTTGTTTTTTCAGGCGGAGATTTCTCACATGCGTTCGAAATGACAAAATTAGTTAATTTGGCTAGTAGCTGGTGGCTAGAGGCTAGTAGCTATAATATTTGCTGTATTGAGCCATTTTATTTATCCCCGCTTGTTGATTCGTTCGAACTCTGATATCTTTTCAAGCATTGCATATGAAACTAGTCATTGTAGAATCCCCAACCAAAGCCAAAACAATTACCCGCTTTTTGGGCAATGGTTACAAAGTAATCGCCTCCATGGGCCACATCCGCGATCTTCCCAAGTCCAAACTGGGAGTAGATGTGGATAAAGATTTTGAACCTCAATATCTTATCCCCCGCGACAACAAAGCCAAGGTCAAGGAAATAAAAGATTTGGGCAAAAAAGCTTCCGAAATCTATTTCGCGACTGACGAAGACCGCGAAGGAGAAGCCATTAGTTGGCATTTAGCGCAAATTTTGGAAGAAGATCCGGAAAAATTGAAACGGATAACTTTTCACGAAATCACCAAAGACGCCATTTTAAGTGCCATTAACAATCCTCGGCCATTGGACATGAAATTGGTCGACGCTCAACAAGCCCGCAGAGTCTTGGATCGTTTAGTGGGCTACAAACTCTCCCCTTTCTTATGGCGTCATATGAAGCGCGGTCTTTCAGCCGGACGCGTTCAATCCGTAGCTGTTCGTCTCATCGTTGAGCGCGAACGAATAATCACAGATTTCAAGCCCGAAGAATATTGGAGCATCGAAGGCGCTTTTTTGAATACCGCGGAACAACTCATCGAAACCAAACTGCAAGCCATCAAAGGTAAATCTTTGGATAAAATGGATATAAAAGATAAAGCATCCGCCGATGATATTATCACTGCCTGCAAAAAAGAAACTTTCGCCATTTCCGCAATCGAGCAAAAAGAAAAATCCAAAAGCCCGCCAGCGCCGTTTACAACTTCTTCTTTACAACAAGAAGCCAATAACAAACTTGGTTTTTCCGCCAAACAAACCATGGCATTGGCGCAAAAATTATACGAAGGCTTGGATATCGGCTCCGAGGGCTCTGTGGGTTTAATCACTTACATGCGTACTGACAGTTTGAATTTGGCGCAAAAATTCACCGAAGAAGCCGCTGATTTTATTGCTAAAACTTTTGGCAAAGAAATGGTTGTGGCAAAGACCCGCACCTACAAAACCAAATCCAAAGGCGCTCAAGAAGCCCACGAAGCCATCCGCCCCACGGATCCGGCTCGCACTCCCGAATCCATTGCCGAGTCGTTGGATAAAAACATGCTCAAACTTTACACCTTGATTTGGCAAAGATCCGTGGCCACACAAATGGTGGATGCCAAACTCAATGCCACTCGTATTGATATCACTGGCGGTGATTACAATTTCCGCGCCACCGGCCAACAAGTGGTTAAAGAAGGTTATCTTAAGCTCTACCCGGATCAAGAAAAAGATAAACTTTTGCCCGAGGTTAATGACGGCGAATCAATGAAAGTCAAAGACATCTCCGGTACACAGCATTTTACCGAACCTCCTGCCCGCTACAGCGATGCCACTTTGGTCAAAGCCCTCGAAGAAAACGGCATCGGCCGCCCAAGTACCTACTCACCAACAATTTCCACCATCATCGAACGCGGTTATGTTGAACGCGATGAAAAAAAACGCCTCAAGCCCATGGATATCGCTTTTGATGTAACCGACATGCTTGTTAAACGTTTTCCGGATGTTGTTGATACGGCTTTTACCGCTCGCATGGAAAGCTCGCTCGACCATGTCGCCGAAGGCAACATGAATTGGCGTCCATTAATCCAAGCTTTTTACGGCCCATTCAACATGCAGTTGGAACAACAAGAAAAAGAGCTTGATGCCGTTACCCAACAAGAAGCCGAGGGCGAAGTATGCGACAAATGCGGCAAACCCATGGCAGTCAAACATGGTCGCTTTGGCAAATTCTTAGCTTGTACCGGCTATCCTGAATGCAAATCAACTCGCCCCATGGCCGGCGAGCCCGCCTTACCCGAACCCGAGGCAACCGATCAAGTTTGCACGGCTTGTGGCGCCCCCATGGTTAAAAAAGTTGGACGTTTTGGCCCATTTTTAGCCTGTTCCAAATATCCCGAATGCAAAACCATTATTAACATCGAAATTCCTGTCTTGGATCAAAACGGCAACGAAATCATGTGCCCGACTTGCGGAAAACACCGTATCTTGGAACGCAAATCCAAACGAGGCAAAGTCTTTTACTCCTGCTCCGGCTACCCCGATTGTAAACAAGCCTTCTGGGATCGCCCCACCGGCGAAGCTTGCCCATCATGCGGATTCGGTACTTTAGTCAAAAAAGGCAAAACCATCTATTGCCCCGACAAAGACAATTGTAAATTCAAAAAAACCATCGAACTCGAATAAATAAATGTAAATAAGTTTTGCACAAACGAAAAACCCGATTAAGATTTTTTTTCGGGTTTTTTATTTACCCATTCTTCGGTTTTTTTCATCTTTTCTTCAAAAAATTTCCCGGCACCGTTTGCCGCATCCGAAAGCGCGCCCAAAGGATCTCCTTTAACAATCGATCTCTCGAGAAAGTTAAAAAAATGATAAACCCCATTACCAAACATTTCCGTTATTTTAAAAGGTCTGAATATATTTTTAATCACTTTAGCTCCCAACCAAGCTCCGGCTATCAAACCCGCACCCACAACCATACCCGCTCCGGTTGCCACTTTGCGGAATCTGGGACTGTTTTTCCACCACGATGATTTTGGCTCGGGAGCTTCTTGCACATACTCCTCAATCTTACTCGGCTTAACTTTTTCCTCGTCATCCGTAACAATATCCACAATTTCCGCGGAAAGCGGTTTTCGCAAAATCATTTCTTGTTGATTGCGATTTTTCAAAATCAAAGCTTCGATAGACGCAATCTCCCTGTCTTTCTCTTGCATTTGAATCTGCACCTCTTTGCTTAACGGTACTTTATAACCAACTTCAGCCCGCGCCGCCATTTTTATTTTTTGCTTTTCTTGTTTTAACTTCTCTATACGCTCTTCTTGTGCCTCAATCTCTTTCTGAATCTTTTCCACTTGCTTGCGATCGAACGGATTAATTTTATTCCAATTCTCTTCCGATATTCCATTTTTTTGCAATAATTTGGTCAGTGCCAAAACTCCACTCGCCGTCAACAATCCCGAAACTAAATCCAAATCCTTTGGAATTCCCAATCCTTTTAAGGTACCGCCTTCTTCCACAACATCAACTTCGGTTGATTTGGGAGCCTCAAAACCACCTGATAATGTATCATGCCCCAACACAGTTTTCGGATAAGGTTCCTCATTCACTTCAATCGGTTCCTTCGTGGATAAATCACTTTTATCAGCATCCTCTGTCCGATCAATTACAAATCCGCCACGCAAAGTTCTCCGATCAGTAGATGACAATTCCATTACCACATCATCCGGTTTAACACTGATTTTCTCAACCGATGATGCAAGTTCAACACTATCTCCACCTCTTGCAAACATCCCTCGCATAGTTCTTCTATCTGTAGTGACCAACGGCGGAGCTTCAGTTTTTACACCGCCGTCATTAGCCGGGCTATCCCAACCCGCATCCAAAGTATCCGTATTTACGGGTACTGATACCGCATCCCAACCCGCATCAATATCCCCAATCACCGCGCGCAAATCAGCTTCAGCCTTTGCTGATGCCTTGTTAATACGATCAATTGCTTGCGCACGAGCTTCTTGGATGCCGGGTTCATGAACTTCTGAAGGATCCACAGGTGCTATTTGTTCGGATACCGCTCCTTTTCTTTCGGCTATCAACTTCTGAAAACCCTTCAGATCCGCAAAAGTACCCAATCCCCCGCCGGATTTTTGACCTGCTTCTAAAGGATTTTCAGGCGTTTCATTCTCCGATGTCAAATCTCTGGCAAATTGCTCTTCTCTACTCATATATAACTAATTCTAGCACTTTTTTTGTATTTTAACTATTTTACATCAAACCATCTCAAACTAATGCTCTTTTCCAACTTATCATTATATAATCCTCCTAATCTTGACAAAACTCTATTTTTCTGCTATATTAAGCCATTCAGTGAAATGGATCACTGATTTTTACATCGGAGGAAAAGATGACCGCTCCTTTTTTCAAGATTCATGTTTTCGATAACCTGAACGAAGAAACACTGGAAGTTCAGCCCGATGGCTATCTGGGCGAAACTTATGCCGGTTGCTTCTACCTCGAAATCGAGGTTCCACCCGGCTACCAAGCCATCGGTTTCAATGTGGCCGATGACCGTTCGGTCACCATGGCTCGCGATTGGCGGGCAAAGCCTCGAGACAAGGAGGACACTGAAGATCCTGTATTGCAAACGCCGGAAGGAACGAGAATCTACAGGCGCAACGTGCCTGTGGTCGAGTCCGACCTTCGGCTCTGTGCCAAGACGACCAAGTATCCGCAAAACAATTTGCGGATCTTGCAAGGTCTTGGTGATGGATACTTCCAACAATGGAGAGTGTCCATCATCTCGCAGGACGGACACTTCTTCTTGGTAACGGAAAAGATGTACGAGCCTTTCCGCTGTTATCGCAGCGGCGACTCGGTCATCTGCCCCGCGCATCAGGAAAAGTGGGGATCCTTCGTGACCTTCCTCAACCTCGCTCTCCGCGGCTCAGCCCAGCAAGCTCTTCCGCCGATTCGCGAACTTGCGGAGGATGAGGAGAAGAAGCAACCCAAGGCCAAGCCCAACGGCATCAACCAAGGTCAAGCTCGCGTGATCTGGTACAGCCAGGCCGAGCAAATGGGGATGGTGATGACCAAGGAGGGCGCGGCTCGCGTCCACTGGACCAACATCAAACCCCGCTCCGACAGCCGGCTCGCTCACCTGAACGAAGGTGAGCTGGTCAACTACGAAGAGCTCACCCGCCCCCACCTAACAAGAGCTCGCTCCACAGGCTTCAAGCTCGAAGCCGTGGGCGTCCGGCTCATCGAATCCGAGTAAACACACCTCAAAGCCCCGCGCGTTCTGCCCGGGGCTATTTCATTATTCAGTCACTTTATTCAACACCGCCCGTCATTTCGAACGCGGATAAACACAAGGTTTATCCCTAAAACCACCCGCTTCCAGCCCTTGGCTGAAAGCTGTCCTCCATAAAAAGGAGGACAACGGAACTGTTAAGACCGGTTTCCACCAAACTCTCCTCCTTTTTAAGGAGGAGTACCGAGCGTATAGCGAGGGGAGGTGGTGCAGTGGGAGGAGTACCGAGCGTATAGCAAGGGGAGGTAGTGCCGACAAATGCTGGTAGCTCGTAGCTGTTAAAAATTCGCTTGCTTTTTTTCTGCATAATCTCTATCTTAATATAATACGCTTATGGGAGAAAAAACAGCCACGCTCGACGATCTCATCAGTATCGTTAAGGAAATACGTCCGAATGCGGACGTGGCTCTTTTGGAACGAGCTTACGCTTTTGCGGATACGGCACATAAAGGCCAATTGCGCATGTCCGGTATACCCTACATCATCCATCCTTTGTGCACGGCTATCAATCTTGCCAAAATGCATGTTTCGGATAATATCATCGCGGCCGGTTTGCTTCATGATGTTGTGGAAGATACTCCTTACACTCTGGATCAAATCAAAGAAGAATTCGGCGAGGATATAGCCGGCATGGTCAATGGCATTTGCAAAGTCGGCAAAATCAAATACCGCGGAGTGGAACGCTATATCGAAAATCTGCGCAAAATGTTTATTGCCATGGCCAGCGATGTTCGTGTCATAATAATCAAATTCGCTGATCGCTTGCACAACCTGGAAACTCTGGATTGCGTTCCGCAAAAAAAAGCTTATCGCATCGCTTTGGAAAGCCTGGAAATCTACGCGCCCATTGCCAATCGCTTGGGCATGGGTGATATCAAAGGCAAACTCGAAGATGCGGCTTTTAGATATGTTATGCCTAAAGAGCATGAATGGGTAAAAAAACTCGCCGAAGAGTCCGTGCAATTAAAACAACCACAAGTACATAAAATCATTCAAGAAACTCAAACCGAACTCGCCCAAGCCAACATTCCCTGCATCAATGTACACGGACGCCAAAAACATTTATTCTCGCTTTATCGCAAACTCTTAAAATATAATCGCGACATTACCAAAATTTACGATTTAACGGCTATCAGATGCGTCATGCCGGATGCCGCCGATTGTTACGCGGGCTTGGGAATAATCCACAGTCGTTGGACGCCTCTTAAAGGCCGTATTAAAGATTACATTTCGCAACCCAAACCCAACGGCTATCAATCCTTGCATACAACGGTTTTTTACGATCGCGGAGCTATTGTGGAATTTCAATTTCGAACTTTGGCAATGCACGAAGCCGCGGAATTCGGTATTGCCGCTCATTGGGCATACGATGAAAATAAATTACGACAAATCGGCCACGAACGCATCAAAGAAATGATCGATGAAAATCAACTTGAATGGATGAACCAAATTGGCGATTCCAAAGTTGAATCAACAAATCCCAACACTTTTCTTGAAGCCTTGGAAGAAATGAAGCTTGATGCTTTTAACGATCATATTTTTGTTTATACTCCCAAAGGCGACGTTATAGATCTCCCCGAAGATTCCACACCCATCGATTTTGCATACAAAATTCACACCGATATCGGCAACACTTGTGTTGCCGCCAAAGTCAACGATGCCATTCATCCTTTGGATCAACCGTTAAAATCCGGTGATATAGTAGAAATCCGTACCGATAAATCCCGCAAAGGCCCCAATCCGGATTGGCTCAAATTCGCCAAAACTCACTACGCCCGCGCCAAAATCCGCCAATACGCCCGCCAAGGCATAGCGGGTTGGCTCAAAGACGTCATCCCCAACCCAATGAAAAAAAGAAAGTAGTCATCGGATTTGGTATTAACTCACCCCCAACCTACGCATAAAGCTTCGGTCGGCAGGCCTTCCCCCTCCTTGTCCGCCCATGGCGGGTCTTAATGCAAGAGAGGGGGCTATAAAATACCAAGTTAACTAAAATTAACTTAGCCAACAAGTCTCTCTCTTATTTTAAGAGAGAGATTTAGAGTGAGTTAACACTGGGTAGCTCGCAGCTTTTTTAGTAGGCAATTTTATCTAAAATTCTTTGCAAATCTTCGTCCGAACCGAATTCGATTTTAATTTCTCCATCACCTTCAGGTTTGCGTTTAACAGCTACTCGACCTCCAAAATAAGCTCTAAGTTTTGCTTCAAGCTCCAATAAATTGGGATCGATTATTTTTGGTCGTTTATTGGCTGCCGGAATTTTGGCCTCGGATTGTCTGACCGTAAAATTACCGCTTTGCATTTGTTGAAAAACTTTCATTCTTTCCGCCGTATCCGGAATACCCAAAAGCGTGCGTGCATGTGATTGTGAAATCAAACCTTCTGCCAGAGCTTGTTGTATTTCCGGTTCCAAATCCAATAAACGAATTATATTGGCCACCTGCGGACGACTTTTGCCAACCCTTGTGCTGATTTGCTCTTGAGTCAATCCAAAATCATCTTTCAATTGAACATAAGCACGTGCTTCTTCGATCGGATTCAAATCTCGGCGTTGTACGTTTTCAATTATAGCCAGCTCCAACTTCTCTTGCTCTCCGGCTTTGCGCACGAGTGCGGGCACGGTTGCCAAACCCGCCGCTTTTGCTGCTCTTAAACGCCTTTCACCGGCTATAAGCTCGTACTTTCCTTCTCCCAAATCAATCACCACAAGCGGCTGTAAAATACCATGCTCTTTGATGGATGCAACCAATTCCTCTATTCCCGCATTATCAAAAAACAATCTCGGTTGTTTGGAGTTGGGAATTATCTCATCTACGGGTATATGCAATACTCGATCTCCGGAATCATAATCTTTAATAACTTGCGGCAAAACATTCATCTCCTCGCCAAACACATCAGCTACAATATCATCATGACCTTTGGCTTCTTGTTGTTTTTGAGGAATCAAGGCGCCCAAACCGCGCCCCAAACCGGATTGGCGTTTCATCATCATATATTTGTATTTGTTGCAAAAGTTTCCGTACCCATTATTTCACGTGCCAAACGCTCATAAGCCTTGGCACCGGGATTGTTAGCATCAAAAGCCGCGATAGATCGGCCAAAAGATGGCGCCTCGGCCAAACGCACACTGCGCGGTATAACCGATCTGAAAATGTTATTCGGAAAATATTTATATAACTCTTGTAAAACATCATTTGATAATTTACATCTTTTATCGTACATGGTTAAAACCGCGCCCAAAATTTTAATATCCGGGCGAATACGCTCTTTTACCAATTCCAAAGTCTGCAATAAATCCGCCAACCCCTCCAAAGCAAAATACTCGGCCTGAACCGGTATCAAAATTTCATCCGAAGCAACAATTCCGTTTAAAGTTATGTAACCCAAAGTCGGCGGGCAATCTATTAAAATATAATCGTAATCATTACGGATCTCGCGCAAAGCATCATGCAGCTTAAACTCCTTGCCCTCCATATGAGGCAACTCGGCATTCAAGCCCGCCAAAGATGAAGTGGCAGGGGCGACACGCAAAGTTTCGTGCATTGTTCCTTGCACGATATCGCGCATCGCAACACGATTTAACATGGCATCATAAACACTGCGCTCGATAGCGCTAACATCAACTCCAATACCCGAAGATGCATTTGTCTGCGGATCCAAATCCACTATCAAAACAAACTTTCCGTGCTCCGCCAGATAGGCACCCAGATTCACGGCCGTGGTTGTTTTTCCAACTCCGCCTTTTTGATTTACTATACCGATAATTCGAGCCATAAAACGTACGCACATTTTACGTAAATAGCTCCAAAAAAACAAGGGCTTGATTTACTGCTGTTTTTACGTAATTTACCTCCAATTCCTGTACAGTTAACCTTCAAGGGTGACTCTTTTTAACTGGCTATCGCGATTTCTA
>CAZXFK010000026.1:0-12990 GCA_964640115.1 uncultured Gammaproteobacteria bacterium | reverse complement strand
CAAAGCTGTTTTATTTAATCTTTTTCCGTGGCATTCGGGACAAACCAAAACACGCATATAACCCTCGATTTCTTTTTGCACATAATCCGAATCCGTTTGACGATATTTTTCTTCCAACATGGCCAAAATACCGCTAAACACTTGTGATTTACCATCCACATCATAAACCTCATCCCCGGTTCCATCCAAAAGCACACCCATGGCTTTAGCCGTAATCTGCCCGACTTCTTGATGAATGGAAAATCCATGAACTTTACCGACAGCTTCCAATAACTTCATGTAACCCGTTTGATTGCCCGCAATACGTGTCCAAGGCTTAATAGCTCCTTGAGCAATAGTCAATCGTTTGTTGGGCATCACCAATTCAACATCCAAAACAAGTTTTGTTCCCAAACCCGTACAAGCCGGACAAGCTCCGTGAGGCGAATTAAAACTGAACAACCTGGGTTCGATGGGAGGCAAAGATAAATTACACACCCCGCAAAACAAAGAATTGGAAAACAGAACTTCATCGCCGGTTTCTTCGCTCACGGCCACTACCATGCCATTACCCAAATCCAAAGCCGCCTTAAGCGTCTCCGCAAAAGCCGAATACACTATTCCCGAACCTTTATTAATACGCGAAACCAATACTTCCACATCATGAGGCTTGGTTTTATCCAATTTCGTATGCAACAGCTCATCAATATCCACCAGCATGCCATCATATCTGACTTCGCGGTAACCGGCATTTTCCGCGCCTTGCAAAACAACTTTATGCTCACCCTTTTGTTGTCTAACCATAGGCGCCAAAACCAAAGTATCGGCATCTTGCGCCATCAATAAAATCTTTTCACCAATTTCCTCGATTGATTGTTTACTGACTTGCATTCCGCACTGCGGACAATGCACCTTGCCGGCCCGCGCATACAACAAGCGCAAAAAATCATAAATCTCGGTCACTGTGCCAACGGTTGAACGCGGATTGTGAGATGAAGATTTTTGATCTATGGCCACGGTTGGCGAAAGTCCCTGTATTTCATCAACATCCGGCTTATCCTGTAACTCCAAAAACTGCCTGGCATAACTGGACAAACTCTCCATATATCTACGCTGACCTTCGGCATGTATGGTATCAAAAGCAAGCGAAGATTTTCCGGATCCCGAGAGTCCGGTACAGATAATCAGCTTGTTTTTCGGCAAATCTATGGAAACGTTTTTAAGATTATGGACTCGCGCTCCCTTAACGCTTATCACATTTTGATTGGTTTTTTGCGCTGGCATGACTTGAAAAATTTACGTTCCTACACGCGGGAACAGATTGTTCTTGAGGCTACCATAGATTAAAAAAGCTGGCAAGTGTGCCAGCTTAAAAAATATCCTATCAAATGATTTTATCATTTCAAATAAAACCCGCAAGGATATCCTGATTTTCCTTCAACGATCTTTCTTGCCTCATCAAGCGTCCACAAATCTTTTAAAAACAACTCATAAGCATCGGGTGTTTCATTTCTAAACTCATTCAACATAACCAAATATTCTTTAAGATTATTGGGAAATGCCAATTCGGCTATACCATAACCCAAAGACAATGCCACAAAATCCAAACCCGGATTTAGAGGTAAAGCCGTTTCTGCCAAATTCGCATTACAACTTTTTTTATTGACAAAATAATACATATTGTCATTTTTTGCTCCCAGTGTCAGTCCTACTAAAATATTACTTAAATATGCCCCCATGGTCGCCCCTGATAAAAAAGGATTAGCTCTTAATTCGTTCTTAAAAGCATCTAAAGACGCCAATCCATCAGCGGTCGATATTTCATTGTCTATATAAACAACCATATGCATACCCATATGTGATCCATTGGCGGCTTTGCATTTTTTCTCGAATTCATCAATCTTGGTAGTATTGATATCAAAGCCGTCTTTTTTGATACACATATTGGTAACAAATCCACCATCGCTTGCGGTTGGTTCAATGTCAACATCCGCAACTTCTTCAACAAGAAATTCATCGCCCGAACATAATAAATACAAAAATACTTTCTGCGGTTTAAATACGGCATTGGTAATCACATTCCCTCCGAATGCGCAGTCGGCACAACCATGTTCGATGGATGATTGTGATTTACAATCTTTGCTCAAACTGGTACTGCAATTGATACACAAACCACCGGACGGACAACTCTTTCCCATACAAACCGCCATGGAATCCCCTCCTTCGATAAAATACTCACGCCCGCATTTGGATTCGGCTATGGTGGCGGTGAATCCTTTGGGCAATTGCGACGAATAACTCAAAGGAGCGTCCGGTGTACCGGCATCCATCAATTTGGCATTCTGATTAACCAAATCCTCGCAATAAACCACATGATAAAAAGTGATTCGGTTGATCATGTAAATTTTCAACATGTTTAAAGTGAGCAAATTGGGATTGATATTGGCAAGCAATGCATATGCACCCAAACCCAAAGCTAAGCCCACCAAAGAATCAACCATCACCTCTTTGCTTTTTTGTATACTCGATACAACCGAACTTAACATGTACTTAAACGCGCCCCAGGTAAAAAACATGGCCGAAACAATTATCAAAATTCCGATGGCGCCGTTAAACACCAAACCGATCATATTGCGCAAACCCGAGATACTGCTTACTCCAAAAATGGGATTTTGCAATTTATATTCCGGCTCTCCGGCCACGCAATAACCCTGCGCTTGATCTCCTTTAAACGGGCAACCTTTACCTGATTCAAACTTTCCACCCGAGGTTAAGCATTCCTGCTGTGTAAAACAAAAAGCATCAATATCCTCATAAGCTCTTTTGGCTCTGGAAGAGCCTCCGGCTGATGCCCCTGACCCTGCTTGTGCAGTGGAACCTCCGGAAGATCTTTGCAATGCGCTATTGGGCAATAACTGTTCGCCATAAATCTTCATTGCCTTGGTCGGCGAATCCGGAAATTCACAGCAAGTTGGAAAATCATTTCCGCAACTGTAACCCTGCCCAAAAACCGTACCGCCTCCGGTTGTGCATTGCCCGGCATCCTTTGTACATAAAAATAATTTATTGGGATCTGTGTTGCCGGAATTACATCTGTCTTTTTTCACTCTGCAACAAAACAGCTCCACTCCGTATTGATCGGTACATCCGGCTTTATTACCTCCATCCGTAATACCATTCATCAGTCCACATTCGGATTGTGTGACGCAAGCCGTAAAATGCATGTTGCCTTCGGGTCTGCACTGATTTGCTCCGCAAGGCATGGGACCTATACCCGGACTGGGCTTGGTGTAGCTTTCACCCGCCGGACAAGAACCTCCGGTTTGCGCCTCGACACTGCCGGTTCCAAAAACAAAAAAAGCAACGGCTAAAACAAATACCGATACCCATAAATTATTTTTTCGCTGTATCATATTTTCAATCTATCAACTTCAATAATTTATCCGCGTCATACACTCCTTCCAATTTAATGCCGTTAACAAAAAAAGTGGGCGTAGCGCTGACTCCGGCCGTCTCCGCATCCATAATCGATTGGTTAATCAACGAATCCAATGCCGATTGATTGATGCAAGAATCATAAGATTTCAAATCCGCTCCAACCTCGCGCACATAATCTCGCAATGAAACCTGATCATGCTTTTCTTGACGGTTGTACAATAACTCGTGATATCGCCAATAAACATCCGATCCGCCCTGCGACCAAACGCATCTTGCCGATTTTGCCGCATTTACGGCATTCGGATGCAATTCCACAATCGGAAAATCCCTGATGCTGATTTTTATATCCGGTCTTTCAGACTTTAATTCCATGATTGTACCTACCGTCATTTTGCAATAAGGGCATCCGTAATCCACAAACACGACTATTTCATTGACGCTGTTTTTATCTCCGGCAAACGGCTCTCCATCTTTGCCTTTGATTAAATTTTTCAACATCGCTCTTTGCTGAACGGCCAAAGTATTTTGCATTTTCATTTCAGCCGTTGGCTCGGATATGGGCAAAAAATCTTTTGCGGATACGCCGTGTTTGATATCTTGATAATAGCCGAAAACTTTTACCGCAAACGATAACAATCCCAATACCACAAAAAAACTTAAAATCAAGCCAAATACAACCCAACCTCTTTTGTACCATGGCGCGCCAAGCGCGGCATTTGTTTCCTCCTTGATTAACATGCCTGCATTATACCATAAATCGCTAAACCAAGAGTACATCTTGACTAACAAGCTATTTGCCGATAACATCTGTCCATGCGTCAAATTATTCTACCAATCATCCAAATCGTTTTAGCCATCATGCTAACAACCGCCATTTTATTGCAAAATCGCGGTACAGGCCTTGGAGCCGCATTCGGCGGAGAAGGTACTGTTTTCCGAACAAAACGCGGAATCGAAAAAGGTTTGCATTACGCTACGATTATTATCGCCGGATTATTCTTTGTTACAGCGATTTTAAACGTAACCTTGGCCGTTTAAAAACTATATGATCGATTTGGCACGTTTTCGTGCATGGTTTCGCGCCGTATTTTTTTGGCTCACTCCGGGCAAAAAAACAGGTACCGAGCAAGCACCCGAAGCCGACAGAGATCATGCATTGGTATTATCGGTAATCAAACCAACCGCCATTCCCACATGGCGGCAATTTCGTTATATAACCCGCATATTAAGCGCCGGCGAAATCAAACTGTTTTTAATCATCGCTGCCATCGGCTTATTGGCCTTATCCGCCGCCGGAGCCTTGGCCGCCAAAGATCACCTGGCCATTATCCCCATAGTTGGCGGAACCTATACCGAAGCTTTAATCAGCGAACCGCGCGCCATAAATCCGGTTGATGCTCCGGCTAACGAAACCGATGCCGATATCTCGGCTTTGGTGTATTCGGGATTATTCCGCATGAATGGCTTTGAGCCGATTCCCGATTTGGCGGAAAAATATGAATGGAGTGAAGATAAAAAAACTTTAACCATCAAACTGCGTGAAGATGCTTTATTCCATAATGGCCAGCAAGTAACAGCCGACGACGTTCAATTCACCATCGAGAGCATTCAAGATCCGGTGCGGGCTTCGGTTATCGCTCCCCTGTTCCGCGGGGTTCGAGTCGTTGCCAAAGATTTATACGAAGTGCAATTCATTTTGGATCAACCGGATGCAACTTTTTTAAAAAGTTTAACCGTGGGCATTCTTCCCGCTTCATTATGGCAAAATATCCCGGCCGCCAATGCCCGTTTGGCCAACATTAATCTAAAACCAATCGGCAGCGGCCCTTATCAAGTTAAATCTTTCACTCGCGACAGCCGTGGCATTATTCGTTCCTATACTTTGGAAATCGCTCCGCATTATTACGGTATTAAACCGTTCATCAAAGAAATATCATTTCAAATTTTTTCGGATCTCAAACCCGCCGAAGACGCACTCAAATCGGATTTGGTCGACGGCTTGTCGTTTTTGGCACCAACCGAAATGGATCGCTTTTCCGCCGTCACCAGATGGAACACAACTCTGTTGGATGCTCCTCAACAAACAATCGCATTTTTCAATATCAAAGACAAAACTCTCGAAGATATTCGTTTGCGTCAAGCTTTAACCATGGCCGCAGACAGAAATGAATTGATAGACGTAATAAACGGTCATGCTTCAATCGCCGAAGCGGCTTATCCGTTTTTAACCCCCTCAACAAGTACACCCACCGACATCGAAGCCGCCCGCGCCTTATTGGACAAAGCCGGTTGGACATTGCCCGAAAATCAAACCATTCGAGTCAAATCCGGATCCGATAGTTCCGCTTCTTCCACCGAACTCACACTCAACATCCTTGTTCCCGATCAACCGGATCTGATCAAAATCGCCGAAGCATTAAAAAGACAATGGTCTTTGCTGGGCATCCAAATCAATATTGAATCGGAAGATATTCATTCGGTTTTACGCCGTTCATCGCGCGATCGCGACACGCAAATTGTAATTTGGAATGTTCTCTACAGCCGTGATTTGGATCTTTCACCGATATGGTGGAGCGGGCAAACCGGCGATCGAGGCACCAACTTTTCGGGTCTTGCCGATAAGAACATCGATGATCTCATCAACAAAACCAAATCGGCAACTTCGAGCGAAGCTCTTTTACAGACACAAAATTCTCTTTCCGAAAAAATTCTGGAAAAATATCCGGCCGTCTTTCTTATCCGCCCCAACTACGGCTATGTAATCTCGACTCGCGTCAAAGGAGTTCCCGAAACCATTCAAGTAGCCAAACCTTCGGACAGATTTCAAAACATTCACACTTGGTACATCAAAACCGGCTGGCGCTGGAAATAACCGCGTCCGCACTGTGATATAATCGGCTTATATGGAATTTCTAAACAAACTCGGCAAAGCGGCGCGTGAAGTAAAACGAACACTTCGCCTTTCTCCCGGTTCGGTAAATCCGATTTTATTCAGCGGAGTCAATAAGCTGATAAAAGATTTACACAAGCAAAGAAGCGATAAATCATTACCTGATTTTGAACCGGTTTTAAAAGCGCAAGGCGGAGAACATCTTGTTTTTTATTTTGAAGATCCCAATCACCCTGATATCATCGCTAAAATAAATTATTACTATAGCCGACCCCTTTTACGTGCCGCCGACAAAACTCCGGCGGAACAACAAGAGGCGCGGGCTGATGTAAATCGCGTCATAACACAACAAACTCAAAACATGCGGGTGATCCGCAAATATTTCGGTCAAAAATCCATTCCGGCTTCACAAAGCATGGTGCGTGAGATGCCGGTCAACCTGCAAACCATCGCTTTGCTCGATCCAAAATTCCCGGTAACAAACGGTCAATTGCCCGAATCCGTTCCGGTTATGCTGACAGTGCAAAAAAAGATAAATTTGCCACCCGGCGATAAAACAATTTCTTTAACCGGATATTACCCGGAACGCAGTCTGGACAGTCACGATCCTCGTTTCGAAGATAAATATCTGGCCGGACACGAAACGCTCACAGATGGGCCTCTAAGCCAAATGCCGGCTGATTCTCAAATAAAATATATTTTGGATATGTATCCGGATTTAAAACCCGTTGCCAAAAAAGCGGAAACCGACCCGCAGTTTAAAAACCGTTTAAAAGATTTTGCCGAAACACTTATTAAATTGGCCGATGAAACCGGCATAACTTTGGATGTGGCCGGCCCTAATAATTCGGTAATGATTCAGGATAAAAACAATAAATGGCAAGTCCACATTTTAGATCCGCTTACCAATGATGATACCAATCTTGATTCTTTGCGCGATGTTGTAGATCTGCTTTCCGGTACAACGGATTTTCCCGCAATTTCGCAATCTAAACTTGATAAAGAAACGGCAAACAAGGCTTTTAACGCTCTCAACACTCTGCGTGTCACCAATGCCTTGGCGACCATCGCCGGATCCGACAAACGTTTATCGGTCAAAAACCTTTCTTCCATATCGCCCAATGCCTGGATTACTTATTATCGCCAAGTCACATCACAACAACCAACCAATATCCACTAATCACAAATTCCGGCCAAGGCCGGAATTTTGATTGATAAATTTTTGGTGGGCGAGGAGGGACTCGAACCCTCACAGTCTTGCGACCGCTAGCACCTGAAGCTAGTGCGTCTACCAGTTCCGCCACTCGCCCCTACCGCAAACTTAAAAAAGAGTATGCCCTACTTGCACGGAGTTGGTCAAATCAGAGCCACGAGTCGTAACGTACATTGTCTGAACCACGATTCACATGATTAAGGGATTCGCTTGATTATTCATTATATCTCGTAATAATGACAATAATCAGTTTCTGCCATAGACTGATCCGCCTAAGGCGGAAATCATTAAATCATGCATCCGCCCATCTTTTGGAGGGAATCAAGGTTCGAACATTAGCTGGTAACTCGTAGCTCGTGGCTGGTAGCTTTATCGTCATTGACTTTTAATTCAATACGTAATATTTTAATCTTATGAGCAAAATCATCATTGCCTCCGGTCCTGTGATTGTCGAAGATGGCAAAGTACTTTTAAACCAACACGGCGACACAACATTTTGGAAGTTTTGCGGAGGAAAAGTCGAAACCTACGACATCACTCTTAAAGAAGCTGCCACACGTGAAGCCAAAGAAGAAATCGGCGTTGACTTGGATTTTCAGGATGAGCCGCCATTCGTAATGCATACAACCAAGCACACAGAAGAAGGCGACATCGACGTGCTCCTTGTACATTTCCTCGCCAAACGCGTCGGCGACATTAAGAAAGGCGAAGATATCCGCGAAGTCGCCTGGCACGATATAAGCAACCTCCCCAATGACCTTGCACCAAATATCATCCCAACTTTAAAACATTTTGGCTACATTAATTGATCGTCCACGGCGGACGATTTTTTAAAATTTCCAGTTGCTTAATCAAGCTTCACGGATTCACTTGATGGTCATCAAATGCATGACAGGAATCTTAGGGATAAACCTTACCAGCCCCATTTATGAACGAAGTGAATTTTGCGCGTTGTCTTAGTACGGATAAACACGAGGTTTATCCCTACGAGGTATTGTTTAGCCGGCAACTCGTAACTCGTAGAGCATGGCTGGTTTAATCCTTAACCTTTTATCATTTTTCCTTTTTCCTGTAACAAATACATAACCTGTATCAACACAGTTCGTAACGTTAGACATTTGACGTTTGACGCGAAGTCGATTGACAACAATTCGTATTCATGATACCTTATTATCATAGTTGAATAACTCTCTTTGCTGATTTCCGCTAAGTATAGCCAAATTTCAAAGATAGTGATTCCAAAAAAAAGATCAGAAAAATACACTCAAAGCGTTTTTTTGGGTGTTAAAGATTTATTTTGAATACAACTTTCTGTCATTGTTTATTAATCATTTAACCGTATGAAATCCGCCTCCGTTACAGGCGCTAACCGTACAACTCGATCAAACTAAACAAGTTATAACGTCTTAACGTTATAACGTTTATAACGTACTCAATTTCGAAGCGCCTACAATGCCTTTGATCTTAATAATTAAAATAATCAACTCGTTATAAACAAAAATCGTTAGCATCACACACCTGTTACATAGCCGCTAGTGGCTAGTGACTGGTAGCTTGAAGCTTAATATATGCAACCCTTTTACAAATTCACGCCTTCCGGAAGATATGGCAATCGCCAGAATCCTCGCAAACCCGGCTTGGCCAAAAACAAACCACGCGGAACTACCGCGAACTCACCCGTCAAATCCGACGAAGCGAAAAAATTCGATCACAAAGATATTATCGCCAAGGCGATTAAACATGCATCCGAAAAAAGCGAACAATTTCGCTCCAAAGCGGCTGTACGTGATTTTAAATCCGGTAAATTAACCGGTAACTCCAAACCGCAAGAAACTGCCAAAAACGTAAGACCCGGTAAATCGAATGATAAATCAAGCCACGGCGGAAAGCGCGGAGGAGGCAAGCCATCGTTTAAAAACGATGAGCCTCGATTACACACCTACAAACATCGCCCTCGCCTCAAAACCGGCTCCGATAAAGATATATTAACCGGCCAAGATCGCGTTAAGGTTATCGTTTTGGGCGGTAACGAAGAAGTTGGCCGTAACATGACTCTTATCGAATATAAAAACGACATCGTTTTAATCGATATGGGCTTGCAATTCCCCGAAGAAGATATGCCCGGGGTTGATTACATCATTCCCAACACTTCTTACTTGGAGACCAAACTCAAAAACATCCGCGGTGCCGTTATAACTCACGGTCACTACGATCATATCGGCGCCATTCCGCATTTGCAAAAAAAACTCGGCAATCCCCCGCTGTTCATGAATCCCCTTACCGCGGGAATCGTTAAAAAACGCCAAGATGATTTTAAAGGCTTTCCCAAACTTAACATCACCATCATCAATTCCGATGATATCTTGCAACTCGGTGTTTTCAAAATTGAATTTTTCCGCGTTTCTCACAACATCCCCGATTCTTTCGGTGTGGTTATCCATACACCGGCCGGCATTATAGTACACACCGGAGATTTCAAAATCGATCCTAATCCATCAGGCGACAAACCAACGGAAATCGAAAAAATCAAAGCTCTCGGCAAAAAGAATGTGCTGGCTCTGATGGCCGACAGTACCAACGCGCCCAAAGAAGGCCATCAATTAACCGAAGGCGATATTCAACATAATATCGATGATATTATCAGAAACGCCAAAGGACGCGTTATTATCGGTACATTCGCCTCCATGCTTGGCCGTATCTACCAAATCATTCAAGCTTGCGAACGTATGGATCGCAAAGTCGCCATCGAGGGTTTCAGCATGAAATCCAACGTTAAAATCGCTCAACAGCTCGGCTACATGAAAATCGGCAAAGGCACTTTGGTTGATATCAAAGAAGCTCTTAAACTGCCTGATGAAAAAGTTGTAATTATCTGTACCGGAGCCCAGGGCGAAGATCGCGCGGTGCTTATGCGCATTGCCAATGGCGAACATCAAAAAATCAGCATCCAAGAAGGTGATACGGTTGTATTTTCTTCATCTGTCATTCCGGGTAACGAACGCTCCGTTCAACGTCTTAAAGATACTTTGTATCGCGAAGGCGCAGAAGTTGTTCACTACCAAATGATGGATGTGCACGCCGGCGGACACGCTTGTCAGGAAGATCTTAAAACCGTGCATGATTGGATCAAACCCAAATACCTGATACCCATTGAAGGCAACCATTCCTTTTTACGAATGCACGCGAAAGCGGCAATTCAAAATGGCTTCCCGGCCGAAAACATTTTTATAGCGGATAACGGGCAAGTCATGGAATTCGATAAAAACAGGATTGGCCAACTTACCAATAAAAAAGTACCCACCGAATACGTTTTTGTGGATGGCTTGGGCGTTGGTGATACCAACCACATTGTCCTTCGCGACCGCGTAGAGCTCTCGCAAGACGGCGTTGCCATTGTTATGGCCGTTGTCTCCGCCCAAACCGGCAAGCTCTTACGCTTACCCGATATTATAACCCGCGGTTTTGTCTTCATACGCCAACACGAGGATTTGATTCCTTACGCCAGACGCAAAGTCGCGGAAGTTTTAAAAGATGAAGACTCACGCTCCAGCGCCAACGGCCAATATCTCAAAGATAAAGTCCGCGAGCAACTGGGCCAACTCCTCTTCGATAAGACGGGGAGACGTCCGATGATTCTGACTTTGGTGATAGAGGTGTAACTTAGTAGCTGAAAGTCAAAAGCTGAAAGCTTAAAACAAAAAAGCGCTCCATGCGCCTTTTTTGTTTACAAACATCTTGAAGTGATTCGCAATTCGTGGTTCGTAGTTCGTAATTCGTAATTCGTGGTTCAAGTCACACATCAGTTCCCTCCCATCTTCTTCCCTCTTAAATACGTAATAACCGCAACCATGGATTTTTTCTCCATAGGCTCTAACTCATCACCGGCAAGTGCCATTATCCTCTCAAACTTATCCAACGCTTGTTTATAATCCCCCACTTTGCCTTTTTCAAATTTCTTTACAAACTCTTCCACCATTTCAAACAACTGTTTACCGCCCGGTTTATTGGCAGATGCTTCGGTAATCAATCCTCGGCGCAAAATCAAGTAATCCTCCATAGTCTTTTTCAGATCAACCTCGGCCTGCAATTCATCTTTACGCGCCAGCCCGCCATACCAATAAAAATTGAGCATTTCGGCAATCATTTCCGTATGTGATTTTTTTACTCCAAATTTTAAAATAACATTAAGCGCATTCTCGAGCTTGCCATTTTGCAATTTACGAATCGCTTCTTCATTGCCACTTTTCAAAATCTCCAAATACTCGTCCAAAATCTCTTCCGATTGCTGCAAATCTTTGGATTCTGCCTCATCCGCCAGTTTTACGCGCTCCGCCAATGTTGGCAAAGCTATTGCCCGGAGTCGTGTATCATTTCCGCCCGGTGTGCCATCAACGATAACGGCACGATTGCCTCCCAAGTTATCCGGCCAAACAACAAATGCCGTTGCATGGGCATATTTAACTTTGGCTGTTTTTTCATCATGCAATGCAAAACCCTGCGCCACACCCGCCAAAAATCCCGCTCGGCGCAAAATTGCGCAAGTAATCTCTGCAAAATCAGCGCAAACTCCCGCCCAACGCTTTTCCAACAAATCCTGATTTTCAGGATTCTTAGCGCGCAATTCCTCTACACGTAATTCATTAATCATCATCTTATCTTCAAGCGATTTTCGGGTTTTATGTTTGGCAACTTCATGATTATCAAAATCATAAAATCCATTGGAACGTACAAATCGCTCTATGGCCATCACACGTTCACGCGGTGCTAATGCCAAGTACTCCGGTGAAATTAAAAATGAATCTATTTCTTCGGGCATTACGGCCAAACTCTTAATCATATCCGATCCATAATTCTTACAAAGCTTGGAACGAAAAGAATCATATTCTTTTAAAGAAATATTTTCCATAGGCTCGCCATTTTGGGGTAAATTTACGGAATAGGCTACTTTCTCCACTTCCGGCAAATTCCGCACTTGCGCTATGCCTAAACTATCTTGCTCAAGCTTAAGTTCAATTTCCGCATCATTATGTTTAATACCTCTAACTCTTTCCGGAATATGTGTGGCATTCAATGGCTTAGGCAAAATAATATTCGCTCCCTTGCGTACTTTGGGTAAAATTATGGTAGTTTCTTTTATTTGCCCCGATGGACGATCGGAAAGCGGTAAATATACTCTCCGCCAAGCTCCGGTTGCATCCGACGCGCCAAATAAACCCGTAACCACCAAACCCGTGTAATTTTCACGAAATTCCAACACCTCCCGTTCATCATTCATCATCTCCTTTCCTCCACCATCAAAATTTTCAAATTCTTTAAACGAAAAATAATCTTCCGGATTGATAGATGATGATTCCCTACCCGCACCTAAAAATCCAAAAAACCCGCCTCCATGAATCTCGCGATTCTCACGCGCAAAAATTTCCGGAAACATTTTGGAGACTAATTTTTGCCCCAACACTTCGCCGGCTCT
>CAZXFK010000025.1:7058-13105 GCA_964640115.1 uncultured Gammaproteobacteria bacterium | reverse complement strand
ATCTTCCTCCCATTTTCTTGGATTTTTCCGGCTCGCACCAAAATTTACAATCCGCATGCCCATCCGCATGATATTTCCCCTCTTCCGGAAAAAACTCTATCGTCTCCGTAAACTTTGATAAGTCATGACCAACTAAAATTCTACGCAATTCATCATAAGATGGCTTTTCCATCTCAAAAACATTAGCTTCGCGCCCCAGATTATTGCAGGAATGCGCATCCGAATTACTCATCAAAAAAATATTATCCAACGCACTAATCCTCCAGTTCATGACCGGGTCTGATGATAAACCAGTTTCAATCGCATAAATATACTTGGAATAATCACCAAAACACTCTTCAATGGAGTCAAAGCCCGATTTGGAACCAAAAATTGCAAACCACGGCGTCCAAGCATGGGCCGGCACCAACAAAATCCTGTCGTCAATATCCAATAACAACTTTAACAAATCTTCGGAATCAATTCCCATTATCGGTCTTCCATCACTTTTTAAGTTATATCCCCTATTAGACAATTCAAGAATGATTTTATCAACCGCCTGCAAATCCGGAAAATACAAAACATGATGCAACCTCCGGCATTTATCATTTTTTTTATAAATACAAGAAACCTCGGTCGATAAAATAAAAGCGGTTTTTGAAGAACCATCGTGCAAATAATATGCCCCGTCTCTAATCTCCAACTGCTCGCCAATCTCTTTTCTCCACTCGGGATGAAGCACATCCGCCGTTCCAACCATATCAATCCCCTTGCATTCGCAAGCTTTCGCGATATTTGTGATAGTTAAATCTTTCGAGCAAGAGCGTGAAAAGCGCGAATGTAGGTGTAAATCTGCTATAATCCTCATAGTTTTACTGAAATACAGCTTAGCTTAATAACAGATTACAGACAATATTTAAATTAAGAGATATAATAACATAAATTAAAAATCGGCTCCCATGGCCGCTCCCGTCTCTTGCACCGCCATGCAAAATACGGAAGCCGCCTATAGAGCCGATTTTTTAGTACCGCGGGCCGCTCCTATCTCTTGCACCGCCATGCAAAGACATAGAAGCCGCCCCCGACACCAATTAACACACACTATCAGTAATTATGAATTAAGAATTAAGAATTAAGAATTTTTTTGTAACGCTTTGCGTTTTTTATTATATACCGTATCAAGCACCATCATTTTTAATTCTTAATTCATAATTCTTAATTATTATCAGCGGATAAATTCTCTTCGGTTAAAACAACAACCTCTCCGCTTTGCTCATTATCTATGACTTCGATAATCAATCCTTCCGTGTCTTGATCCGTTTCTTGCAATTGTTCCGCCTCATCGATTTCCGTAATTTCTTGCACTGCACCGGTTTGATCAACCCCACCGGGCTCACCGGTTGTATCTGTTGGCAAAACTTGAGCAACCTGCTCGCCTTCGTCAACAATCTCTTCATTGAGCGCATTAGTACCGCTCAAATCTTCTTCCGCGGGCTGATCGTCATTTTCAGTTACAATATCATCAAGAATCAAAACTTGCTCCGAGGTTGAAGTCGTCATGGAGGTTGAAGTCGAAACCGCAGTCTTTTGATTCAAAACCCCTACGGCAATCCAATTAAACTTCATTGTACGTCCGCAATTGGTTGGATCTGCACACGCTCCCTCATCAACTTCAATTCTAAACCCGTTAATCGTCTTTTTAGCGATTCTAAACTTGCCCATCCAAGGTGAAAAATATTCTTGCGCATCCGATTCCGGAGTTACGACAACCACGGGGATGGTTTCAAAAGCATTGGCAAATTGAATTTCCACAAAATCATCTCCGGCCGGCAAATCCACAACTCCGGCCGTATCATTGGATACAATCACTCTGCCTGCCAATTTGGTATCTCCGCCCACAGTCAAATCCCCTGCCACCAAAGCCGCGGTTTTAACGATTAATACATCCAATTGAGCCAGCGCCACATCATTCAATGCGGATCCATCGGCATATTGCGGATTAACAATTCCTCCCGCCACTTGCTCGATGGCATATTCATCTCCGTCAAAAGCTTGTTGAATGATTTGAGTGGAGGTAGTTTCACCCAAGAAACCGGCGATTTGACCCAACGACGTTTCTTCAGAGCCGAAATAATAACCCGATTGAACAACCATCATAATGGTAGCCGTTCTGACTGTTGTTGAAGTCGAATTAATTAAATCCGTGCTTGAACTGAATGATTCCATAGCTCTGCCGATTATCATACCCGGCTTGGTGGCTTTCATGGCATAACCGGGAATTGAAGCTGATGTTAACGGATCGCCGACCGCAATCTCACCATTTTCAAAACTGACTTTTACGGGTACGCGTCCCACCAAAGCAATAGCTCTCAAATCTTTTCCCTTTTCCTTGCCTGACAATAAGAAACCCGGCTTAGCGGAAACGACTCCCAATAAACTCTTTTCATAAATTGATCCGCTTCTTTTAACATAACCCTCGTTTTCAGCATCCAAAACAACCACATCACCGGCTCCGATACTCGCATCCAAAGTAGGATACATTTCCGCCAAGTCATACGCTCCGGCTTCGGTAATCAAGCCATGCGAAAACTTAAAGGCACCGGTCTGCGCTTCATAGGCCGTGCCCGCGCCTTGATAATTAAATGATTCACTCGAGAACCACATGGAACCCGTGGACGATCCGGCTTCCATCTTTAAAGCATAAGATGATTCACGAGCTTTTTGATAATAATAAACCTGACCATTGCCGCTAGCATTAC
This sequence comes from uncultured Gammaproteobacteria bacterium, assembly GCA_964640115.1. GTDB lineage: Bacteria > Patescibacteriota > Patescibacteriia > 2-12-FULL-60-25 > 2-12-FULL-60-25 > MWCR01. The sequence continues at coordinate 10,367 of CAZXFK010000025.1, read as the reverse complement.
CACGGCCTGCATACAAAACACCGTTTAATTCAGCGAATGCATAGGTTGCTTCAAGGCCGGTGGCCACATCGCTGATTTTATAGTTTGAACCCGTAAATTCATAAATATCGCCATTATCGGTACTTCCTTCATTACCGATAAACATAGATCCATCGTAATTCATCAAGGCTGAAATTCTGGTAAATCCGGTTGGGTTATTAATAGCAGTAGTAAAATCACCGGCATTATCACACAAAGTATCATCGCCGGCCACCTGAGGTTCACAACGCAATAAATCACCATCACTACTGCTTAAACCACGGCCTACATAAAGATAACCATTGTATACATTGGCAGAATAACTTCCCTCATAGCTTCCAGCTGTATTATCAAAAGGTCTAACCCAATCACCGGCCGCATCGCACATATCTGCATTGCCGGCCAAACTTGCATTGCAATAGAAAAAATCGCTATCATCCAACGTATTTCCCACAAACACATACATGGTATTTAAATAAGTAACCAAAGTATTGGCCTCTTCGTAGGCTATAGGCAAAGTAACATTGGTCCAATCAGCGGCATTATCACAAGCCGTAGCCGTGCCGCCTCCGGCCGGATTGCACATGGCTACTGAAGCACTGCCCGAAGTTCCCGTGTCATTGGCCGCGTATAAATATCCGTTATGTTGCATAAATTGAGTTATCCTATCCGGACCGGCAGGGAAAGCCGCATCACTCCAATCGCCCGTATCACAGACACTTGCATCTCCTGTAGTCACAGGATCACAAACCAAAACATCACCCAAACCAGCACCGTCACCCAAACCAGCATACAGCCTGCCTTTATACACAATCATGGTTAAAACTTGAGAATATGAAGCTGTTGAATAGGAAGCGCTCCAATCGGCCGCATTATCGCACAAAGTTGTATCACCTCCTCCGGCCGGATTACAAACTTGAATATCACCATCACCCGCTCCATCGCCTTGGCCGGCATAAAGATAACCGTTAAAATTAATCAAAGACCTAACTGACTCTATATCTGTTGTAGTTTTATTGGTTGTTGTCCAAGCTACTTCAGTTTTTGAAGGCGCTGGTGTAACGGTTACATTGCCTCTAGCCTGTGTATCACCATTGATATCAAGCTTTGCTGTCGGAGAGCCTATACCAATACCAACGTTTCCGCTATAAGCAACCGTTAATCGCTCGGTATTAGCTGTATAGAATCTCCAATTTTGCCCGGAATAGGGGGAAAAACGCACATTATCAATCCAACCCGAATCAGATCCATCTGATATGCTGGTATCCTTATCATATGCCCAACGCAAATTATGTGTTCCCGCGGTAATCGGGATACTAACACTCGCCCAATCTGTAGACCCTGATATTCTTGTATAATAACCTCCACCGGCACTGGAACAAGATACTGCGTTATCAAGACAAACCATCAAATAATCATAGGTTGCCTCAGAACTAACCTTCCAATCAAATTCCAAAACTCCATCCGAACTAAAGGTATAATTAGTCTCAATCCAAGATATTTGATTGTCATTAATATCTCCGTTAGTAGCCGAATATGTTCCTTGAGTTGAAGTGGAGGCATCCTGAAGCCAGTTAGCGTTTCCTCCGGTAGACCAATCCGCGGGCGGAAAAGATAATTCAAAACTGCTGATCAATTCCGGAGTAGCCGCCACATTAGCGAACTGGAATAAATAATCTCCACCATCCTGTTTATACAAACTGGATTTACTGTAAACCGTGCTGGTAGTACCGGCCCTAAACGATGTTCCGGCATAAACACTACCCATGGCTCCAATATCTCCATTGGCCAATATCTCGTTGCCATTAGGTATAAAAGTTGCCCCCAACCCCCCTGTGTAAGCCGTTGTACCTACAAATAAACTACCTTCCGAAGTAAAACGTGCTTTTTCCGAACCATTATTGCTGATAGAAAATGCATTATCCACTTCTTCCGTAATATTCCAAGGAGTCGAAGTTCCCACAAATACCGAATTCGCGAAAATTTGATTCCATCTATAATCAACCGATCCCAAATCATAAAAATCAGTCAATCCCGACAAAATCGATCCGGTGGACGTTCCTCCTCCAAACTGTATCGCATTACTCGTCACATTCCCCTGCGTTGTTACTTGATCCAAAGTAGGCACCGAGGTTGTCACCGCCTGTCCGTTAATATACATGGCCGAGGAAGAAACAAATCCCGTCGCCAAAATATTAGTCGAAGTTACATAATTAACCGTCAATCCCTGCCAACGATGAGTCTCATCACCTAAATAATAAGTATCCGTTGTCATCGGCATCAAATTGGAATTGATGTATCCCAAAACGGCTAAATTTGTACCCGTTGCATTAATAAAGAGTGCTGATGTTGAACTTGCATTTCCATCAATCCAAACATCGGATTGAAATCTAAAATCCGCAGTCGATGTTCCTCCGGCGAATTGGATGTCATGTGTGGTTGTATTGCCCGCATTGGTGACAGTTTGAAAGTTGGATGCCGCACTGGACGGACAATTGGTACCATCAGCCAAACAAGGCAATACACCGTTAATTCTTGTATTCGATGATAAACGAGTAACACCGCTTACGGTCAATCCCGTACCTGTGGCATTACCCCAAAATAATTCCGAAGTTGTTGCTGACGTCAAAGTCAATAAGCCAATGAATCTGCCGTCTCCATCAACATCAAGCGTATGTGAGGGTGTGGTTGTGCCGATACCGACGTATTTATCGGAAGTAATGCGCATGACTTCATTACTTGCCAGCGTGCCTCCTGCTGCAAATTTGATAACCGAAGAAGATGTCGCCGAAACAATAATTAAATCATTGGAGTTGCCCATCAAATAACTGTCCAAAGCATTAGCTACACTGAAAAATGGACTGCTAAATCCGGAGTTTGCTATTCCCATGGTGGTATTGTAATTATTTCCGGTTGTAGCGACATCTGCCGAAGCGGTAAAATTGGCACTTGCAAAATTCCCAACATTCGTATTTCTGGCATTAACAACCAAATAATTATTAAAATCGCCTCCAAACTGCGCTATGGATACTCCCAACACCGGAAAGTTTCCCGTACCTGCCTTCAAAGTTTCTACCACCATTTTGGAAGCTGTCGCGTTAGCCATTATCGTATTAGCCAATATTGCATCACCGGAATGTAACAATGTACTGGAAACCATTCCAGATAAAACCAAATTTGAACCCGTAGCATTGGAAAAATTAACAGTTTGAGCTGATAAATGTCCATCAATAGTCAATCCTTGTTGCATCCAAAAATCAGCGGTCGACGTACCTCCGGCGAATTGTATCC
>CAZXFK010000025.1:0-6958 GCA_964640115.1 uncultured Gammaproteobacteria bacterium | reverse complement strand
AATCTGAAGTGATACGCATCACTTCATCCGTGGCTTCAGTGCCTCCGGCATGAAATTTAATCATGGATCCTGACGTTGCGGTTCCAATTGTTAGGTTAGCGGAATTAGCATACAAGTATCCATCTAACGGTCCCATAATTGAAAAATCCGGATCACTGTAATTTGAACTGTTGATACCAAGATCAATAAAATAATTTTCATCATCACCAATATCCGCAGTAGCCACAAAATCAGACGAAGCTCCTGTGCCGGATGATTGATTTTGAATATTAACTTGAAGATAACTATCAATATTGCCTCCGAATTGCGCAACCGCATCACCAATAATCGGGATATTGCCGATACCAACCCTCAATGTCTGATCTACCCACAAATTACTTGCCGTAGCATAACCCAAAGTTGCATAGTCTGAATGAAAATAACTGGTTGTCGCGAATCCCGTTATAACCAAATTCGTTCCCGATGCGCTGGCAAAATCAAAATCTTGAAAATCACCATAACCATCAACCTTTAATCCTTGTTGCATCCAAAAATCAGCGGTCGACGTACCTCCGGCGAATTGTATCCAATTAGTTGTCGTATTTCCCGTGTTGGTAACAGTTTGCAAATCCGGTGAAGTCGTAGATGGACAATTGGTTCCATCAGCCAAACAGACACTCTTGGAACCTATGGTGGTATTAGCCGGTAAACGAGCGATTGAAGTAACTGTTAAATCAGTGCCCGTGGCCGCACCCCAAAATAGTTCTGATGTAGTGACTGATGTCAACGTCAACAAACCCGTAAACCTGCCATCTCCATCAACATCCAGCGTATGTGACGGTGTTGTAGTACCAATACCCACAAAATAATCTGAAGTGATACGCATCACTTCATCCGTGGCTTCAGTGCCTCCGGCATGAAACAAAATAGCTGACGAAGCTGTGGCTGTTCCAATGGTTAAATTTGCGGAGTTGGCATACAAATAAGCATCCAACGGACCGGTAATGGAAAAATCCGGATTATTATAATTGGAACTGTTAATACCGAAATCAACATAATAATTAGAGTCATCACCAATATCTGCCGTCACGATATAATCACCTGATGCATTTGTTCCGGACGAATGATTTTGTAAGTTAACCTGTAAATACGAATCCACGGTTCCTCCAAATTGCGCTACCGAATCACCAACAATCGGAAAATCTCCCACACCCACACGCAAAGACTCATCAACTACCATGTTATGAGCCGTTGCATAACCTAATTCGGAATTGGCTACATAAATATATGTTGAAGAAACAGTGCCATATGTTACCAAATTTCCTCCTGTGGCATTACCAAAAGTCAAATTCTCAATAGTGGTATTATCCATTACCACCAATTGAGTAAAGGTGGCATTAGTGGCCGATAAATCCGTAAAAGAGGCGATATTTCCTGTTAAATTTAAGATATGCGCATTCGTTCCCGTGGCATTTGTCCAAAACAAATCAGTTGCACTGAATAATCCTGCGGAAACATTGGTAAAATTCGCGCTCGAAGCGAATAAATTAGTGGAAGTAGCATCGCCAACCGTTAAATTCGTCAATAAAGAAGTTCCGCTGACGTACAAATTTGAGGATAAATTCAAGTTTGTAAAATAGGCCGCGCCCGAATTGGTAATTCTGGTAGTGGATGCCAATAATAAGTCGCCATCAATAATATCCAAGCTGGCCGTGCCTGCATAAGCATTATTGATAGTGATCTTGGTGTTAGTCGTAGCATTGGCCAATAAAGTAAATTCCCCTCCATTATTGGAACTAAAATTCAAACTGTTGTCCGCATCAAATCCACTAGCTGTTAAATGATAATATTCATCCGCTTGTCCGCCCTGAAGACTTGATAAATCATTATGATTTACTATGCCGGATCCACCTCCGGTTCCATCCCTTTCTATAATTACGGGGCGCAAATCTCTTATAGCTTCAACCAAATCTTCTCCCTGTTTAAATATAATGGCTCCAATTAAAAACGCGTGTTCACTGTCTAAAAAATCTTCCGGTAAAATTTCAGGCGGTCTTGCGGATTGAGCATTGGCCAAATCCGTGTATGCGGCTTGTCCATACAACAAGCTGACAGATCCATGTTCATGAATATATACCCAATGCACACCATATTCATCTCCACCAAGCGCCTGTAAAACACCGCTATTATTATCATAATTCAAATTATTCCATTGTGTAAAACCATGTGTATGAACAAAACCTCCACTGCCATTACGATAATATACATCAAATGAATCAACACCCGATGAATCAAAAGCCGGAATTGTTCTTTCAAAAGCCGCATACCAATTCGTACATTGGCTTACTGCGATATTTCTGGTTCCTACATCACTGATCAAACAGCCATCGGTAATAATTTGTCCTACACCATTTTCCAGAAAATCTACAATACGATTAATTGGCCGAGTTTCAATCGATCTTTCATCATGAATATGCAAATAACCATCACCTTCATTATAAATTTTCGCTAGCTTGAAATACGTCCAATCACCGGAGTAATCTGTTGTTGTGGCAACTATACCGGGATTGCCTGCATTATAATGAAGGTAAATATTTAACCATTCAAATAATGGAACACTGATACCTGATGACGTGGCCCAAGAAGTATAATAAACATTAGCACCGGGATTTGTTGGATCAGAAGCAATCAAGCCTTGACCGGCCGTTACCATAACTGTTCCACTGGCTGTTTGAATTGTTTCACCTCCATAAGCTCTTCCATTGGCCACCAACATGTTGAGATACGATTGCAAATCCAAATTATTAAGCGTATTAATGCTTGCCAACGAAATTTGTGAAGCCGGCAAATTACCAGTTATGGAACCAAAAGAATCCAAACTCAACACCACATTGGCATTACCCAAAACTCCTGAATTGATCGAAGTGGCGCTCACATTACCCAATGCCCCGATAGTCAAAGTATCCGAAGCCATCGCATCCGTTACACTGTCATTTGGCAAACTCAATGTACTGGTAACAGTCAAATTACCCAAAATCGAATTTGTACCTGTAGCATTCGTCCATACCAATTCCGACAAATCCAATTGATTACCAACCGTTAAATTGGCAACCGAAAGAGATCCGATGTCAGCTGAACCGAAAATCGCATCAGTCGAGCTAACCGTTCCCGATGCCAAAATATTTCTCCAAGACGAATTCAAAGATCCCAAATCATATAAATTATGTTGTGACGGACCGATTGTTCCATTAACTTCAAGATCAAATAATGATGGCGTTGATGTACCTATTCCGACTTTACCATTCTCCGTTATAGCAAAATAATTTCCAAAAGTATCTTCTGATATTAAAAAGGTATTGTTACCATCAGCTTCCAATGTCCATGAATTTGTACCGATTCTTGTACGTCTAACCCAAATCTCATCCCAACGCCTTCCTGGTGCGCCCAAATCATAAGTTAAATGGGCACCGGGCATTAAATCACCTGTTGATGTGCCTCCTTCAAATTGCAGTGTTCCATTAATAATACTATTGCCTTCAACCTCCAGTTTGGCGGAAGGTGTCGATGTACCAATACCTATTCTATCTAATAAGGCATCAACGAAGAAAAGATTTTCTTCCGTATCCCCCTCTATCCTAAAATCATAATTGTTACCACCTTCATTAAAAACCGCTGATCCATTTAATATCATGCTTGCATCAAAACCGTTCAAAGTAAGCAATGCATACTGCGCAACACTCGGTCTTGCGTCGCCCGTGTCATTATTATAAAAAGAAAAATCAAATGTAGCAGACGATCCTCTACGTCCAACTTCCCAACCCCTTAAACCTGCGCTTGTACCAAATCCACTGGTGTCAGAATATAAATTAAAGACTGCATTTCTACTTCTACTACCGGTTATTGCTAAAAATTCTGCATCATTATCTTGCGATTGCGCAGCCAACATCGCACTCTCTCCAGTATCTGGGTTTTGCCAAATAAGACCCTTATATCCATAATAATTAGAATCGTATTTTAATTGAGGATTACTCGAGCCGTCACCCGTATCAACCGTAATCATGCTCAAATCCACATCGGCTCCATTCCCCAGATACAAATGATTCGTTAATTGCAAAGACGTTCCTGTAGCTGTAGTAAAATCGACATGTTGCAAATCAGACAATCCTGTTACTGAAATACTTGCATCGATTAATACATCCTGCGTTGATGTTCCACCCGCAAATATCAATGGATTGGTAGTCGTATTTCCATTATTCGTCACATCCTGCAAAGTCAATCCCATGGCTGAAGAAGAGACATTCCCTATTGCCGTGTCCAAATCTTTCAACGCCGCTTGAACCGTCGTAGCGGACGAAAATGTAAATTCATCATAAACACCAACCAAATAAGCTCCTGATGTTAAAGGATTGGAACCCACGGAATCCAGTCTTATACCTTGAATTGATAAATTCCCGCCTAAAGCAAAAGAACCCGTCGTTGTCGCATTGCCCAAACGATTAACCGTAAATACATCGCTTGATCCGTTGGACATTCTCACCAAGTAATCAAATTGATCTGAAGTTCCCAAGCTTTCGATAAATAACGCAGTTCTGGTGGCAACCGCTGAATCACTAGCCGTTTGATTGAGAGAAAATAACACACCTCCCGCAATATCAACCGTATTCGAGGCATATTGACCCTGAAGCATCATGGCATTCAAGGCGTAAGGAACTGCCGTAAGACGCTTTCTTGGTAACATTTCCGTATCCGTGGCAATTTTTACTCCTAAGAATATGGTGTCATTATTCCAGTCAATATCCAAAGGAACTTGCCCTGATCCCGTATCTCCAAGCAAAATTGTAAACAAACCGCTTTGAACGTTTACCGCAACATCGGCCGGAGTACCCGTGGGCAGACCGTTGGTAGTGGAAGCAGACCAAATATGCGAGCCGCCACTCGCTTGATTGTACAGTTTAAACTGCATTTGGTAGATTCCATCACCAACAGGCTGCCCAAAGATATCCATGAGCCGTCCTTGATAATTAATTTGTTTATTAATGCCAAAAGCAGCTTCTGCTTTGGGAACCGCCATTCCCAAAACATAAGCCGCTACTGTAATCAAAAAGACAAACAAAAAGCCTCCCTTGATAAAGGACTTTTGTTTATTTGTTTGTTTTAAAAGATGGCGGTCTTTTTGTTTTGGCACAAAAATGTTTTCCCCCTGACATCCGCAAAAATCAGAATGAGAAAATGTTGGTTTTGAAGGAATAGACCGATAAAAGATGTAGCGGCATCTCTTAACCCGTTAAACGGCTCAAACGAGGGTTTATAAAAAACTGCAAACGATCGCCAAATCGCATGCAGTTCACATTGGTGTGTATCTGATTTTGTTTTCCGGTTTATGTGAACAGCATTACTATTTTGGCAATGATGCTTTTTGATTGTATTTTTGCGATTACTCGCGTCTTCGATAAGATATTTCTTAGCGATATATAAATTATATAGTAAATACCAGATAATGAATTTAAGTCATAATTTAACTAAAATTAGATAAATAATATTAACCCATAACACTGTCGTCCTGTTGATAAAGTGTGATATAAAAAAAGACCGCGTTAAACGGTCTTTTTGCTATTTGATTATATTTAGTTGAAATCTTGACCAACTATCACCACAAAATCACCTTTCAAATTCGCATCATTCGGCTTATCTTGACTCACATCTGCTCCGGTAGCTTTTCTTAAAGCATCTAAAGTAGCCGGCATGGGCTTATCAGCCAATACTACTATGGTCGTTTTCTCATATCCTTTTGTCTGTGCATCGCCGATACTGGCAACCGTTAACAAAGCTTCGGTCAATTTTGTTTTCATTTTACCTGCCAAACCTGCAGTTTGTGTACCATTTAAAACTGTGATAACGGCCTTTTCCGACTCGACTGTGCTATCTGAAACCGTTTCTTGTGTGGATGTAGCCGGATTTGAGGGATCGGTAACTTGAGTTTGCATTACTCCATCCTGATTCGAAATTAGCATTACCGAAATTAATTTGTCTTTGGATGTACTATATAAAACGGCTTTATCGGACCAAACCAACAATCTATCGCCAACTTCAGCCTCTTTATAAAAATCAGGCTGACTACTTCTTAACAATTCAGCATCTTTAACCGTAGCTATGGTTGGCTGTTCAGATTTGTTAATTTCTATCAATTGACTGACCCTTTCAACCAATCTTTGTAAATCATCTTCAGAATATACAGGAAGTTCTTGTTCTTGTTGTTGAGTTTGTTGATTCTGTTGATTCTCTTGATTCTGTTGGGGTTGCTTCTTATTAATAAAAGTTTTAGCCAGCAAGACAACAGCCACTATCACTATAATAGCTATTACAGTAAGTAGAAAAAAAGATTTTGGAGCCTGTTTATGCGGTTCCAAGGAAACTTCGGAAAATTCTTTAGATTTATCGGCACTTGCTTTTGAAGCTTTGGTTGATTTTTTTGACTTTATCATATGAATACAAGTATATCACAAAAACAAAAAAAATATGCATGTGTACAACTAAAAGCGGCCTCAAAAAGCCGCTTGCATTGATTTCATAAATTGTTTTTGTTTTTTAATTTTTATTTTGTTTACATATTTATTATAACATAAAAAACAATTCATAAAAAAATCTCACAATAAAAGCAATAAACCTAAAAAATAACCTGTGTATAGTACTGTTGATAATAAGCTGCAAGCTGCCAGCCTCCAGCTACAAGCCAAAACCACCCGCTTCCAGCCCTTGGCTGGAAGCTGTTCTCCTTAAAAAGGAGGGCATGACTAAAACCACCTGATTTCGGCTTATAGCCAAAATCGGTCCTCCTTAAAAAGGTGGACAATTTGACAAAGGTTATTAATTTGGAGTTTTCTCACATAAGTTCAACATAACAAACCAGAGTTGACTTAAGCTAAAGGCTAGAAGCTAGTGGCTAGAAGCTAGTGGCTAGAAGCTAGTGGCTAGAAGCTAG
>CAZXFK010000024.1:4975-13719 GCA_964640115.1 uncultured Gammaproteobacteria bacterium | reverse complement strand
CCGATATTTGGCATTCGTAATTTGGCATTAGGCATTGCTGTGTTAGATGGTGATTGTTTGGCGGGGGCGTGGGACTTTGGCGGGGATGTGGAGGGTTTCGGTGATGCGGGTGGCCAGGGCTGAGGCGGCTTGTTCTTCGCCGTGAGTGCAATAGACGATTTTGGGGCGTTTTTTGGCGGTCTTGATCCAGTCGACCAGCATTTTTTGATCGGCATGGGCGCTGAAACCGCCGATGCTGATGATTTCGGCTTTGACGTTGACGTATTCATCCAAAACTTGGACGCGTTTTTGGCCGCTGTATAATTTGCGGCCAAGAGTTCCCTGCGCTTGAAAGCCGATGATGAGAACCGTGCATTTTTTATCACTTAGATAACGAACGAGATGATGTTGGATGCGTCCGCCGTTCATCATGCCGGCGCCGGCGATGATAACTTTGGGCCAGGGAGAATCGTTGATTTTTTTGGATTCATCTCGGGATTTGGTTACTTGTAAGCCCGGAAAATCGAATAATGCATCACCCGAGACCACTTGATTGTAAGCGCTGACGCTGTAATAATGTGGATATTTTTGAAAAACATCATTAACGTTAATGGCGAGCGGGCTATCTAAAAAAATGTCGATACGAGGTAAGCGTTTTTTCTCGATCAAGTTGTTAAGCTCCAGTAAAATCTCTTGCGTGCGTTCGATGGCGAAAGCCGGGATCAATAAGACGCCACCGCGATGGATTGTTTCCATGACATGATCTTTCATTATCTTCCAGCGTTCGGATTTTTTTTCATGGACGCGGTCGCCATAAGTTGATTCGACGAATAGTGCATCGGCTTGTACCAGTTTATCTTTTTGTTTTAAAATCGGCGTGTCGATATTGCCAAGATCACCGGAAAATACCACGCTTTTTCCCGTGGAATCGGTTATTTGAACAAAAGTGCTGCCAAGGATGTGGCCCGCGTTGTAAAAATGTATTTGTAAATCTTTAAAACAAAGCGCGCCCGAATCATCAATGGGTTTAACGCGACGAATCGCGAAAGTCACATCTTCTCTGGAAAAGAGTTTGGGGGCATTGTGCCTGACGAATTCTTCTTCCATGATTTCTTCGGCATCGTACCAAAGCAATTTGCAGAGATCTTTTGTGGGCGGAGTGCAGTAAATCGGGCCGGTGAATCCCCTTTTTACCAGTTGAGGCAGGCGCCCGCTGTGGTCGATGTGGGCATGAGTGAGGATGACGGCATCAATATCGTGCGGTGAAAAACCAAAGTCATCGTAATTTTTGGCTTGAGCATATTGCCCACCCTGAAAAAGCCCGCAATCAATCAGGATTCGAGTTTTTTCAGTCTCCAACAAATAACAAGAGCCGGTAACTTCGCGCACAGCTCCAAATGGGGTTATTTTCATGAACGGATTATAACACAATCGTCGTAACGTCGTAACGTTGTAACGTCATAACGTCGTAACGTCTTAACGTCATAAAGTCGTAAAGTTTATAGCGTCGTAACGAGATCAACTGGTTGCGTAGGGATAAACCTTGTGTTTATCCGTGCCAAGAAAACAAATAGTGATCAAAGTTAAATTAACTCAAAAACCACTTCCACGAAAAAGGTTTGTTATGAACGAAAAAATTTAGCTGGTAGCTAGCGGCTAGTAGCTAGTAGCTGTAAATCCTTGTGATTTCGGCTTGGCGTTTGATGAGTTGTTTGTTGAGTTTGGAGAGAAAATCTTGGTCGGTGGAGAGGATGTTGTAGATTTCGCCTTCCGAGGATTCGTGCCAAATGGTGGGGGTAAAAAAACCATCCGAGTTTTTGATAAATTCGGCGTTGATAATGCGCATAACCGGTGAAAGATCTTGATTTGCACCTGTGTTTTTAGACCACGGTTTGCAAAAAGCGAAAAAATTCAGGCGTACTTTGGATGAAGTTTCGGCGGCGTTTTCGAGCGGAACAATGGCGCATGAACCAAAAATTGAAGAAGGGATTAAACGGTTTTTGGCGGCTTGTTCCAAAGAATAAATCAATGGCATGTTGTGTATATTACCGGATTCGGTTTGCGTGAATGCCGGGCAAATGACATGTGCCAAAGGGCCGGGATTTTCGCCGCATTGTTTTTGCAAGATTAAATTAAGCAGCATGCTGTCGAGACCGGGGTTGCGTAAAATTTGCAAAACAAAAGCGGTTTGCAGAATCAATAAAATACCGCCAATGCCTACAAGCAAGCGGAAGGCTGTATCGTGATGGCCGAAAGCATCTTTAAACAGTTCCGAAAAAATCCAAGTTTTGCCTCTGATGATGGCCTCCAGAATAACAATCACTACGGTGCAAATGCCACCGGCTAAAAAAGCCAGAGCCGGATGCCAATTGAAAGCCGTTAAAGACAACGCCACTATTGGCAGTGTGGTTATACTGACGGCAGCCCAAACAAAATCGCTTCCCGATGTTACTTGCGATTGTAAAATTTTAGGCTCTGTTTTGCCTGTTGTTTTTTTCATACCCCTCGTATGAATGACAGTATAACATTTCTAATAATGATGTACAACTCGTATCGTGTCGTAACCAACTTAAGTACTGCGTCGTAACGTCGTAACGTCGTAACGTCGTAACGTACAAACATATTCAACTCGTAACCAACTTAAGTACTGCGTCGTAACGTCTTAACGTTGTAACGTACAAACATATTCAACTCCGTTATGATGTTATACTGGGAAATAATCGTGTTAATCTCCTAAATCGAGTGAATCGTGGTTCAGACGTTGTGAGGTCGGATCAGGTTTTTTTAAGCAGTTGTTTGCCGTAGCGATTTAGGATGGCTCGCGGGGCGATTGTGGGGGCGAGTTTGTTGATTGGTGAGGATTGGTTTAAGACGAGAAGGGTTTTGCCTTTTTTGAGGGCTTCGATGGTTTGTTCGGCGACCGTGCTTGGGTCGATCAATTTATTGAGATTGGTTTGTTCGGCGATGTTTAGGCCGGCACGGCGCTGGAAGTTTGTGGCTACGGCTTCGGGGCAAGAGCAGATAACGCGAACGCCTTGATCTTTGACCTCTTCGGATAAGGCTTGGCTGAAATTGATGACAAAAGCTTTGGATGCCGAATAAGTTGCCATGTAGGGAACCGGGTAAAAACCGGTGGTTGAGGCGATGTTGATGATGGCGCCTTTTTTACGAGCCAACATTTCGGGTAAAAAGAGTTTGGTTAAAGCTACGAGAGATCGGCAATTGAGGTTGATCATGTTTAAAGAATCTTCGTAGCGGATTTTATATTCGGCATCGTATTTGCCAAAGCCGGCACTGTTTACGAGGATGTCGACGTTTATGCCCATCTTTTTTAATTTTACGGGCAGTTCGGGCAGTGTTTTGGATCGCGCCAAATCCGTGGGTATAAAACGCACGTCAATTTTATGTTTTTCACGAAGTTCGGCCGAGATGTTTTTTAATTTGACTTCATTGGTACCGATTAAAATCAACGGCTTATTTTTTGATGCCAGTAAACGGGCGAATGCCTCCCCTATTCCGGATGAAGCGCCGGTAATGAGGGCATAATCTTTTTTGCCTTGCGTTGTTTCAAGCGAAGTGCGAATGGTGGTATCTACCATTGGCGGTACGGGAGCGGCATCCAATTTGATCAGCTCCGGAGAACCGGTTAAAGCATTATCCGTGCGAGGTTGCACTAAAGGTGATGTATCAGTCATAAAATTTGCTGTTATTTCAGTCCATATTAACCTTAAGCGAGTGGATACGTCAAACGGATAATGTTAGTTGTAACGTCGTAAAGTCGTAACGTGCATTGTCTGAACCTTGATTCACTTGATTCTCGCTCAAATTAACTTGATTACTGTAGGTATATAATTATCTCTACATAAAGTCCCGCTGTAGCGGGATCCCGTCAACTTATATTTGATTGTGCGGGATAATCATGTTAATTGGGTTGGTAATCAGTTTGACAATCAAGGTTCAGACAATAAGTAATAAAATACCCTCTCGGAAAGAAGAGGGGTGGGTTAAATAACGGCTTTGATGGCTTGCTCCAAAGCGTTGACGATTAATGCTTGACGATATTGATGATTGTAATCGTAATCGCTGATGATGGAGCTAATGGAAGGAAAATCTTTTTCAAGACGCGGCCAAAGAGAAATGAGTTTGGAAAAGCGCTTGTCGCGCATGTGGATTTCCAGTAGTTGAATAATGAGTTGCAGCCTTTCATGTGCAGGCAAATCGGAAAGAGCGGTTTGTAAACGAACCAACAGTTCGTGGCGAAGCCAGCTAATCGGAGTATTCTGTAAATGCAAAATTTTTTCTTCGCAGTTCATGCAACTCCTCTCTAGGATATAATTAATCATGGATATTTGGCTGTGTCAAGGGAAAAATTAATTTGATAAATGATTTGTTGGTTATGTTTGGCGGTCATATTGTATAAGTATTTTAGGCTTAAATTAGATATAATATTGAATTATGATTAAAAATATCAGATATGTTTTATATTGGCGTTAAAGTTTGGATAATGTTAAAATAAATACACTATGCACATGGAAGCCTTAACTATTGTAAGTGTGGTATTAGCCGGAGCCGGTGGAGTTTGGATTTACGAGCATTACAAACGATCCAATTATCTTTCAAGAATTTCGGATGAAGATCTTAAATTGTTGAAAGAAGAGATTGATAAGGGAATATTAATGGAGGATGAGTTTGTTGTAACTTATTTTAATTTGCTTAGGAATGAGGGCTATATGCATACTTTTGGCGGATACGAAAAGCAAGCGAATGATTTGTTGCATCAGATGATTGAAGAAAGTAAATATCATAAACAGGCGTTGGTTGATGTTAAAAAAAGTTTAAAGCTATGAAAACGACAAATGAGGTTAAAGAAATTTTGGAGAAAGCGTTGAATTGGGAAAAGAGCGCAGAGAAGAATTGCGATATGATATTGCGTATTTTAACAACCAATGGCTTGCACGACAGTATCGATCACATTCGCAATGATGAGATTCATCATCAAGAAATGGTTAAGAGGTTGATCAAATTTTTAGATTGATTTTTATGAAAAAAAATTCGCTTTTCACTAAGCGCCGAATGCGAACAAACACTTATTGGAAAAACGATAATTTAATTATTTCCGGTTCCCTGTTTTTTACAGGCATGATTTTTATTTTGTTGGTTTTATTTACGGGAATCGCACTTGGAACTTTTTTTTATAAAATGGTTGCCAATGAAGCGCATGCGAATTTGCAAAGAATAGCCTATTTGAAGGCTGATACTTGCGGAATGCCTGATACTCCCAAAACAGTCAAATCCGTTTTGGCAACAGCTTATTCGAGCGAGCCGGGTCAAACCGATAATACACCCTGTATCACGGCAACAGGTTATGATGTATGTGAGAATTACGCTTTATACGGATCGGAAAATACAATTGCATCAAATTTTTTACCGGTTAATACATTGATAAAAATTCCCGAATTGTTTGGAGATAAAATATTTGTTGTTCGCGACAGGATGAATGCGCGATACGGATATAACAACATCGATTTATGGATGCCAACCACCGAGAGCGCCAGAAAATTCGGCGTCAGGCAAGTTACTATCGAGATCTACTAAGATAGCCACCAGCTGCCAGCTATCAGCTACCAGCCAAACAATTACCATCTTTTTAATTATGGATAAGGAAAAAATCGTAAAGCAAACTGCTGATTATGTTGAATCCAGGTTGACCGGCGAAGGTTCGGGGCATGATTGGTGGCATGTTTATCGTGTGTGGAAGAATGCCGTTCATATTGGTAAGCACGAGAAAGTGGATTTGTTTGTTGTTGAGCTTGCCGCTTTGCTTCATGATATTGCTGATTGGAAATTTCACGATGGTAACGAGGAGATTGGTCCGCAGTTATCCCGGGAATGGCTTTTGCAATTGGAAGTTGATGAAAATGTGATTACGCATGTTTGCCAAATCATTAAAGACATTTCGTTTAAAGGCTCGGGAGTTGTCACCAAAATGAAATCAGCAGAGGGTAAGGTGGTTCAAGATGCCGATAGATTGGATGCAATTGGTGCTATTGGAATTGCCAGAACTTTTGCTTATGGCGGTGCTAAAGGACGAGAGATGTATAATCCCAAGATTAAGCCCGAAAAACATGAGTCGTTCGAGCAATACAAGAATAATAAGAATCCCACCATTAATCATTTTTATGAAAAATTGTTGCTTTTGAAAGATTTGATGAATACTGCGGCTGCGAAAAAAATTGCCGAGAAGCGACATAAGATCATGGAAGAGTATTTAGAGAATTTTTTTCAAGAATGGGAGGGAAAAGATGGAAGCGAGTTTTAGCCGGATACAAAAAATAGCCATTTTTGAGAGTGACATTGAGATTACCAAAGAAAAATCACACTGATTTTTTGGCTTTGTGCCAAAGGTTGATGTATTTGATGTAGTTTTTGCCGATTGCTTGAATTGCTTGCTGTTGGGTAATTTTTTTATCCTTCAATTGCTCGAGAGGTTCGAAGAAAATGGTTCGACCGACCGCAAAGCCGACAATTTGTTCGAATGAGGCGGCGTCTTTAAGCCATTTTTCCACTTTTTTATCATCTTGTCCGCGTCCTAAAATAATAACATCGGCATCTTTACCTATAGCCTGTAAAACTTTTTTCCAATCCGATTTGCTAAAACCCTCCATTTTCCAAAGTTCGGGTTGGATGACTTTTGTGATTTCTTTTATGGCTTTAACCGTATGAATGGGGCGCAGTTTGGTGTCGTAGGCAGATGCGGTTTTCATCTTTTTAAGATCTTTTTCGGATGCGGGAACCAAGAGCTCGAACATTATTTTGTGGCCTTGTTTTTTGCAGTATGCGTTGAACTTGGAGATGCGGGAAAGTTGGATTTTGTTGATTTCTTTGTCATCAGGATGATAACGGACAAGGATTTTGGCATAATCGGGTTTGATTTTTTCGATCCAAGCTCCAAAAGAATTGCCATAGTTGAATGTAAGGGCTTCTTGCCCGCTTTTTTCAACCGGCATAGTTACCGTGAATCCCCTCTTTTTGGCGTCGCGTAAAATCGGAGTACCAAAATCCTGGTCTACCAGAATGCCGAAATGTTTTTTATTGACAGCTGATTTGGTTGCTTCCAAAAAGCCTTTGTAGACTATGGTTTTGTACAAGCTGATTTGCTTGTTTTGTTTGGCATTGAGTTTGCCCTCCCAGCCAAAAAGGTTTTTGGAGAATGAACTGCGATGATCGAAAGGAAGGATGAGAAGGGGTTGATGGTTCATAATTTGACTTGGGTTAATTTTTCACAAATTTTAGATTGAAGTTTGGTATCGGCGCCGGGACCGATAAACAGAATTTCAGTTTGAGGATGGTTTTCTTGGAGATCGGCCCAGGTAAAGCGGTTCATGACGCCGTTTAAGACTTTGGTGCCGGTTTTGGTGGTAACAATCCCTTTGATACGATAGATATCTTGTTTGGATATGGACTCGCAGATTTTTTGAATGTCTTCCGGATTGAAGATGCCATTCATTTTACAACTAAATGCGTGAACATGCGAATGATGCTCAGCGTGATCGTCTATATCTTTAGTGATTTTATCCAAATCGTATTGCATTACTTTGTTGTGATCCAAACTTAAAACAAGATCTGATTTTACGGATCCGTCACTGGTTTTGATGAGCGGTGTATCGGGATAGACGGTGTAGACTTCATCCAAAACCAGATCCAGACGTTTTTCGTCGATTAAATCGATTTTATTTAAAATGATAAAGTCGATATATTTTGAATGTGATTGGCGGATAAAGCCGTGATTTTCGAAATTTTGAAAATTGAGAGCGTCGATTATCTCGATAAAACTGTCGATCGTAAGTTCGGAAAAGCGTTTCAGCTCCAATGCGATGGGCGCAGGATGAGCCGTGCCCGCGGTTTCAAGGATGATGCGGTCCGGATTCATCTTCAAAACTTGTTTAATGGCGTCTTCCAGTTTACCTATGGCCGTGCAACAAACACAGCCATTCATGATTTCTTGTGTCTTGATCCCTTGCTCTTTAGCCAAAACTCCGTCCACATTTACATCGCCATACTCGTTTTTTAACCAGACAACTTTATAATCATCGCCGGCAATTTGTTTGACCAGCGATGTGATGATGGTTGTTTTACCGGAGCCAAGCTGGCCCATGACAATGTTGATTGGCAACATAAACTGTAGTACCGCGTCGTAATCAACTTTAGTACCGCGTCGTAACGTTATAACGTTATAACGTTCATAACGTACAAACCCATCCAACCCCGTTACGACGTTATAACGTTACGACTTTACGACTAAACATCAGTTCCCCGTTACGACTTTATGACTTTATGACGTTATGACTTTGCGCCTTAATGAATTTAACATCAGGTAGAGTTTTGTTGGTGATTTCTGAGAGGTCGGATTCTTGGCGGTGTAGGAGGTTGATGGCTTCTGTTTCGTCGGAGGGGTGAGGGATGAAATGGAAATCGTGTTTATCGGTTGATGCCAGATTGGATAGATTATGCCTGCCAAGCCATTCTTTATCAACAATAAGCTTGGCCAAGGCTCCCAAAGAGGTTTGGATATGTATTTCATCAGACTGAAATTGAGTTTCCGAGCGCAGTTTTTCGATAACCTCTTCGGATAATCGAAGAGCCAGCTCGCCATAACCTTGCCTGCGAAAAGGTTTTTCGACCATGCGGTATGTTATGTTCCAAAAAGGTTTATTGCCAAGATCTTTGTATTGCTCTTTATGTGGGAATTCCCCTTCTGTGTAATA
>CAZXFK010000024.1:0-4937 GCA_964640115.1 uncultured Gammaproteobacteria bacterium | reverse complement strand
TCTTCCACGAAGCCTCCGACACGTACGGAGAGAGGAAAAACGTATTTTGCGGGCGGGTTGCTATGTTGATTATCCAAATCCGTACTGCGGGTAATGCGTATTTGGCAAAATATTTTTTTGCCATTGTAGTTAAAAGGAAAATTGAATGATGCTTCTCGGCTGAATTCTTCCGGACTCAATTTTGATAAATCGGGTAATTTAAAATCTTCAGGCAAGAGCTTGTCCGGGGTTTTTTCGAGTGAGGGCGCAAATGATTCTGTTGTTGTCATTTCGAATCGGATGTGAGAAATCTCCACCAAACAATTAGTCAAAACAGTGTTTGGCTTTGAGCACGTCTGTCATGGAAGGGGTGGCGCCGGAGATGAGGGCTTGCGCGCGTTCGGCTCCCAGGGCTTCAGTGGCGCATTTTTCTTGTGCCGGGGTGAGCTCGGTTGGTACATCTTTGGGATCTATACCGACAGATTGTAGCATGGATTCTTGAGAGGGGGTCAGCAAGGGATGATCATAACCGTTTGATGATTCGGCGGACGGATTGATTAAGGCGGAGCCGGTTTTAGCGATGTCTATATTCCATGGTTTGATGATGAGGACGGCGGCTATTAAGATTGCGATGAAAAATATAAGAACCGTAGAGATGATGCCTACGATAATAAAGAAGATTTGCCAGGCTCTTAAGCCTTGTTTTTCGTTTGTCATAAAGAGTTTAATATAAATGATTTAAGGCTATTGCTAAAGAATGACTAACGTTTAAGGATTCAAGTTTGTCGTTGTGTTTTATGTAAATGGAATCTCCTTTGATTCGTGTTTGGATTCCCCTGCCTTCGGAGCCGGCAATGAGGATTAAGGGCGTTTTGAGTTTGGATTTTTTAAGATCGATTGAAGCTTTTTTCTTTTCAAGACGGTAAACGGGAACATTGATATTTTTTATTATTTTGGAGGATTCCTTGGAAGTTGTGTGCAACCAGGGAACTTGAAACATGGCTCCGACGGATGAGCGAATGACTTTTGGATTGGTGACGTCCGCGGAGTCGATGAGGATGAGGCCGGCGTTAAAGCCCAAACAAAGGCGCAAAATCGAGCCAACGTTTCCCGGATCTTGAACACCATCCAAAACCACGATGATTTTTTGTGATTTGATGTCATCTAAAGTCCACTTGGGAATAGATGCAACAGCTGCGATGTTTTGCGGAGTTTCGGTTGTAACCAACTTAGCGAATTCTTTGGTATCGTTTTTAGTAAAAGCGTAATTTACGGCATCACCTGCGGTTTTTATTACCTTCTCCCCTTCCACTAAGCAAAGACCGGATTTTTCACGTCCTTTTTTTGTCTGCAGAGAGAGAATGAGTTTTTCTTGATTGTTGCTTAACATAAATAACTAAATAGTACCGCGTCATAACGTCATAAAGTCATAACGTACAAACTCATCTAACCCCGTTATGACGTTATGACGTCCTCGGTTATATAATTCCAAGCTTATCACCTAAGACGAGAAAACTGAAATAGCCGAAGAAAAGGAAGATGATGAGGAGGATGAGTTTGCGTGGCCAAGAGGGATGGAAGATTTTGGGAAGGGTTTTATAGTTTAAGATCGCCACGAGCGCCAAATGGATGAACATGGCAAAAGCATTGATTACTGCGCCCAAGACGAGCAGGGTTTTGGGTTCGTGGATGTTGAATAAAAAGAGAATAATGCCAAAAGTGATTTGCGCCCAAAGAAAGGTATAATAAATTTTGGAGAGATTGATTTTGGAATCTTCGTTTTTACCGAGTTTTTTTTCGGCATAGTTTTCGGCCATGATGCGGGAGGTGGAATCCATGACGCCCAGTTGAGTTTGGAAGAGCATGATAGTTACGACCAAGAGAAAAAGAGTTCCCATGAGCGGGAAAGTGGCTTTGCCAATCATAATGCCCTCGTTGATGACAAAGTTTATGCCTTCGGCGTTGCCGGGAATGCCGTGAGTTGTGGCAAAAGCCAATAGCATGAGCAAGCTCATGGAGAGTGCGCCTATAAACCAGAAAACAAATAAGTGCTCGAGGCTGATACGCTTCCACCATTCTTTGTAGCGGGCGATGTTTTCTTTGGTAGGTTTAAACTCTTCGCCACTTAATTTGATTTTTTCTTTACTGCCGGCAACAAAAAGACCGGCGATTTTTTGGGAATATTTGCCCATGCCATAGCCTTTTTCTTTGATGTAGATTGATTGAGTGAGGTTGAGATTGCCGCCGGCTCCCGAATAAGCGAATGCTCCCAAAAAAGTGGCTAAGACCAAGCCTTCGGGGAAAAACCAGTAACCATCTCCCCTGCCGATAATGCCGGATGCCAAGACCAGCCAATCGGCTTTGGTGCTGATGTAGATGGCCAGTAAGAAGACAAAAGGAACACCGATCAAGATGACTGTGCGAGTGATTTTTTCCATTAATCCGTAAACGGTTTTGCCGGCGCTAAGGATTAAACCGATCATGAGCAGGAAGATTATTGCGAGCCAGCGGAAATCGGTAAATCCCAATAAGCCGGCGCCGACTTTGGCGGATGCGGCAACGATGCCCGGCAAGCCGAAGCCGACGAAAGTTGATAAGATGAACCAATATGCGGACCATTTGAAGATACGATTTAAACCTACAAAAACGCTTTCACCTTTAATCAAAGCATATCGCTCTATCTCCATGTTCATGAAATATTGAAAGGTGATACCCAAAATTGCGCCCCAAGCTATACCGAGTCCGTAATTGGCCGCAAGATACGGCCAAAGAATAACTTCGCCCGAGCCAAGGCCAAGTGCAAGTATGATGAAACTGGGGCCGATCAGTTTTCTGATAGAGATGGGTTTGGGAAATTCTTTGTAGGTTGGTTTCATGGTAATAGTATAACATGAATTGACAGATATTTTGATTTATAGATTGAAAAATGATTGTTGATGTAGTTGTGAAATTAATTTTACTAAAAAACTCTCGGATGAGAGTTATTTTGTCATGTCCACGATTCTGTTGCCCAGATCACCGCAATCATCGAGGATCATTGTGTTCGAATGATCGAATTTGTTTCCCAGCCCCAGGTTTAGACCGTGGGCGATGAAAGGATTGTTCCAGACCGAATAAGTGCCGAGTTTGTGGATACTACCATTTAGAGCAATCAGTAATTGTTGGAGCGATTTTTTCAGCCATGGAGTTTGCCGGTAGCAATCGAACAAAAATGCCAAGGCTACGGCATCCGCGGCGACAGGATCGGTTGAGCCGATTATGAGGCCAAGCTCGGGTTTTATTTGAGGGGCTTTGAAGAGTTTGAGGCCATACTCGTTAAACAAATATTTGTTTGGACCGAGAGCGGTCTGCAGTTCGGTGGCGGTAAAGATTGTGCCTCGAAGTTTTTCGCTTACAGCCAATTGAATTTCAGCAATCATTTCAAAGAAATCGAGCCCAGGGATTTTACGCTCGTTAAGTTTGGATCCACGGGCGTAATAATCGATAAAGCCGTTGAAAGGACCTTGGGCGTGAAACAACATACGGCTGTCTTGCCGTAAGATGCCGACCCAGTTTTTGGCTCCAAGCGTAACTCCTCCCTGGGCGTGGGTACTGATTCTGGGAAGTGAGATGATGTGATCCGCTTTTGCGATCCAAGGAGTGATGTAAAAACCGGTTGGCCAATTTGCGGCTTGGGGATGCGTGAAATGCGTAAAGTCATCCCAAGCATCATCTTCGAAAGCAATGCATTTAACTCCGCATTGATCCAGCCCGGTTGCTCTGAAGCATTTGTGGCTGGAACCGCGCAGAATACCTTTTGGTGTGTGTACCACGTATTCGACCCCGGATTGATCGCCGAACTTGGCAATGCCTCCGCGATTGTTGATAAGCTTGCCCAGTACTCTTACCGCGATAGGATTGGTTGTAGCCGGATACTTATCTTTAGAGTTAACGGCACCTTTGATGAGAACCGTCTCCCCCGCTTTCAGCCAATTGAAATTGTCCAAAGTCAGCAACATGATTTGTTCATGCGCTTTTGCCAGTTCTGCTTCGCTGATTTCTTTGGGGATGCCTTTGACGTAGGTTGTATGCATATTCGCCTCGTTGTTAATGTACCATTGTTTATTAGCACAGTTAACTGCAATTATCAATGGATAATCTGTAAAAATTAAAACAGGTAAATAGATTTAGGCTTGACATTTCTTGATATTTGTGATATTTTTTACCGTCGAATTGTCGACATGTTTACGCCGCAATAGCGGCAAGGAGGAAGCCCATGGGAAGTGTCGTGACCCGCATTTACGCCCACCCTTTCGATCGTCCGGTGGAAGGTTTGGTGGATAGGCATGGTGTGAGCCCCAGTTTGGATGCCGTCGGAGGATGCTATGGCATGGGCTGGTACTCGTACTTTTTGGATCATACCACAGGTGAACGTTTCCGAGTGCATTGCTCTGATGGTGTTTACGGTGGCAAGGATGCCTATCCCGATCATGTTTTGGAGTGGATGGAAGAGCGGTACCTGGCTATCAAAAAACGTACAATCGCTGAGGCGGTTGCAGGAGTGCGAGAAATTCGTATTTCAACGCCAGAGTGGCACATCATGTTGACTCGCATTCATGTGGGTTGGCTGGATGGGGAAGATACCGCAAAGAAATGCGGTCATCGGATGCTTGATGTGGGTCAAATCGGTACTTGCCGAGGCATTCCCGTAATTCTGGATCCGCAGATGGAAAATCCGCTTGGTGAGCCCCCCGCGTGACATTTTAACTAGAGCCTTCAGACCGTATCCACTTGGATACGGTCGTTTTTGTGTGGATTTAATTACACTTGCAATAATTTAGTCGATTATGTATTATAGCCACTATTCCGGGGTAGCTCAGTGGTAGAGCAGTTGACTGTTAATCAATTGGTCGTGGGTTCGAGCCCCACCCCCGGAGCCACCAAAAAACTCCCAAATGGGAGTTTTTTGTTGGCTCCGG
>CAZXFK010000023.1:5893-13962 GCA_964640115.1 uncultured Gammaproteobacteria bacterium | reverse complement strand
AACTCACCCCCAACCTACGCATGAAGCTTCGGTCGGCATGCCTTCCCCCTCTCTTCAAACAAGAGAGGGGGCTTTATAATGCCAAGTATATACAGCCGGATAAAACTTAGTATCCCATTTGGCCCATATCGGGCATGCCGCCGTGAGCGGGTTCTTCTTTTTTGGGTAGATCGGTGATGACGCATTCGGTGGTAAGGAACATGCCGGCGACCGAGGAAGCGTTTTGGAGTGCGGAGCGAGTGACTTTGGCCGGATCGATGATGCCGCGTTCGAGCATGTTGACGTTCATCTCATCTTTGGCTGCATCGTAGCCCGTATCACCTCCTGATGTTTTGACTGCTTCGACGATGACATCGCCTTTGCGACCGGCGTTTTCGGCTATGGCGTAAACGGGAGCTTCCAAGGCTTTGCGCAAGATGTTGATGCCCGTGGCTTCATCACCTTCAAGATTGAGAGCATCCAAAGCTTTCATGGCCTTGATTAAGGCAACGCCTCCGCCCGGAACAATGCCCTCTTCAACGGCGGCTTTGGTGGCGGCGACTGCGTCGTCGATACGATCTTTCTTTTCTTTCATTTCAACCTCGGTGGCCGCGCCGACTTTGATAACGCCGACTCCGCCGGTGAGTTTAGCTAAACGCTCTTGCAGTTTTTCGCGATCAAACTCGGAATCAGAGCTTTCGAGTTGTTGCTTGACTTGCGCAACACGGGCATCCACCGCGGTTTTTTCACCTTTGCCCTCGACAAATGTGGTGTTTTCTTTGGTGGCGATGACTTTGTGAGCCGAGCCCAAATCTTCCAATGTGACGCTGTCGAGTTTGCGTCCCAAATCTTCGGTGATGACAGTGGCACCGGTTACGACAGCGATATCCTGCAACATTTCTTTTTTACGATCGCCAAAACCCGGAGCTTTAACGGCTAAAGCCGAGAATGTGCCACGGAGTTTGTTGACCACCAAAGTAGCCAAAGCCTCGCCCTCCACATCATCGGCAATGATGACGATTTCTTTTTTACCGGTTTGCACAACCTTTTCCAAGATAGGCAAAAGCTCTTGCACGGAGCTGATTTTTTTATCGGTTAAAAGGATATACGGCTCGCTGTATTCGGCAATCATACGCTCGTCATTGGTAACCATGTAAGGCGAGGCATAACCTTTTTCGATGCGCATACCCAAAACCACCTCTTTATCGATACCAAAGGCTTGGGATTCTTCGACGGTGATCACGCCATCTTTGCCCATTTCTTTCATGACTTCGGAAATAATTTTACCAATTTCCGAATCATTGGCAGAGATTGTGGCAACTTTTTCGATATCATCATCTTTAACCGGTGTAGCAATTTCATCTTTGATGAAAGCGACCAAGGCCGCTGTTCCGGCATCCATACCGCGTTTGACAGCAAGAGGATTGGCACCGGCCGTGATGTGTTTAATGCCTTCGGCGATCATGGCTTGAGCTAAGACGGTGGCCGTGGTTGTGCCATCGCCCGCTACATCGGAAGTTCTGGAAGCGGCTTCTTTGACGAGTTCGGCGCCGATATTTTCGAATTTATCTTCGAGATCGATTTCTTTGGCAACGGTTACGCCATCTTTGGTAATGGAAGGAGCGCCGTAGCCTTTATCGATTACAACGTTACGGCCTTTGGGACCAAGAGTAACTTTGACCGCATTGGCCAATTGATCCACACCGCGCTTTAGCGCTTGGCGGGCTTTATCATCGTATAATAACTGTTTGGACATATTACTTATTCAATGCCAAATTACGAATTACTAATGCCAAATATTGGAGTCGAGCAATGCTCGAATATTCTATATAATGAATATCACGAAGTGATACAAATATTTGGCATTCGGCACTTGGCATTTGGGATTATTGAGTTATTCGACCACAGCGAGGATGTCGTATTCGGAGAGGACGAGGTATTCCTCGTTATCAAGTTTTACTTCGTCGGGGGCGTATTTTTTAAACATGACTTTATCGCCGGCTTTGATGGACATTGGTACGCGCTCGCCGTTATCCTTAAGTTTGCCCGGGCCGACGGCGATGACTTCGCCTTGCTCGGGGCGTTCTTTATCGACTGTATCCGGAAGAATAATCCCGGATTTGGTAACTTCCTCTTTGGGAAGAGCTTTGACGATCAAGCGATCGTTTAGGGGACGTAGATTCATATAATTTGTGAACCAGGATTTACTGGATTTTAATTAATTAGCAGGATTGTGGTTAGCAATCTAAAGGGTAGACTGCTAATTGTGAAGATATGATAGCCGTATAAAAAAAATGCGTCAAGCGCTTAAAATAATTTAAAATAAGCGAAAAATTAATTGTGTTGTGGATTTTTTTTCAACCAAGAAAAGATGATGAAAAAAGTTATAATAGAGAGAAGCTGACCGCTCCAGAGGGTGTAAAGATAGTGATCAAAAAGCGAAATAACAAGCCATGAGACGAGTGCGGCGAGCAATAAACCACGATGATTTGGATCGCCGAGTTTCCAGTGGTTTAAAATTTGGCGCAAGAGAAACAGTAAAAAGCCGAAGATGATCAGCGAGCCGGCAATGCCAAAATTGGCGAGGATGAGGATGAAGACGTTGTGAGGAGGTTCGAGGGGGCTCGAATCTCCCAATCCGGCATTCGCCGGATGTCCCTCTTTGCTAAAGAGGGTTGCATTCTGGAGGGCTAAAGCCGGGAGTTCGGAGTTGGGGCCGGTGCCGAAGATTGGGTGGGATTGGAAGACGCGGATGCCGTTTGTGAGGCTATCGGTACGTGCAGACGTTGACTGTTGTTCGAGACGAGCCGGCTCGGGAGAAATGCCGACTCTGGATAAGAAATAATCTTGATTGATGAATGCGAAAGTTATGAATGATGCTATGACAGCAATGGAAAAAATGGCTATTTTAATTGGATCCAGTTTTTGATGAGTGCGATTAAAGACGACAAAGATCAACAATATGATGAGCCCCATGGCGAGAGCCAGCCAAGCGGAACGCGAGAATGAGTAAAAGAGGGCGACGGTAAAAAGCGGGATAGCGGCTAGAATGGATAATTCAATCCACTTGCTTCTTAATTCATCCAAGCGGAGAAACAGCCAACCGGAAATTAAAATTCCGAAAGCCATGAAGCCACCTAAAATATTGGGGTGCGGAAAGCCTCCGTAAGCGCGGAGAAAGCGGAAATCGCCGGTTTGTACCACGGATACGCCCAAGTTTTTGGGATCTTGAGTCGCAACCCCTATCCATGACCAACCGGGCACGTGTTGAAACAAGGCTTGGTAGATAGCAAAAAACGCATGTGGAATAAGCGAGACGATGAACCAAGACAAGATCGACACGAGCTTGATATCGGCTCTTAACAGAGTTACAAAAAATGATAACAGCAGTAATATTTGCACCCACCACATTGATGCGGCGCGGATATCCAAAGGAGTGGAAACGATACTAATAGCACAAGTGAGAGCGATCAACCAAAATAAATTGACTCGGAGTTTTTTGGGCAAATCGGTTTTGGGCATGAACAGACCCAAAACAACAGTGGCTATGAGCGGAATCCAAGATATGTAAAAACTTAATCTCCCCTGCTCGAATGCCCAACCCGCCAAAGATGCTTCAGAAAACCAGCGGGTTTGCAAGGGCAGGATGAGGATTGTGAGGCGCCAAAAAAAACTAAAAATCGTATTTCGTATTTCGTATTTCGTATTTCGCTGTATATCATGGTTGGATGTTGTGGGCATGGCAGATTTGATGGTATTTATCGCGGAAGAATTTGCGATTATCGGTTACATGGAATTTTAGCACATTTTCATTGATTACGACGCGTGTATCTTGATTGGCGATTTGCGCCAGATCTTTGGGAAAACGTACGGTCTGCAATTGACGCAACCATTTTTCAAGCAATGAGGGAGAGATGCTCGTTTTAGTTGTTTTGACAGCACCAGGCGAAGGCGATTGTTTGAGAGCAATCCACTGCTTGGCAAAAGGATGGCGACGGCGCAACTCGCGATTTTGCTCCCATAGATCCGCCAAGACTCCATCATCGGTAAGGGGCATGAGCGAAAGAAGCCAGTGACGCAAATAGGGGTCATCTTCGTCCAAGGATAAAGGCTGTAAGCTGAGGGATTCGTCGGTGATAAAGAAAGATAAACAGACCGGATCGACAGCGCGCTCCCCCGGGCGAGCGTTTAAAATTTTGAAAGGAATGGTTGCAAAAAAACGAGTACGCCAGATTGACCCGGCGCGGCAGATTATAAAAAAATCCAAGTCGCTTTGATCCCGAGCTTGGCCCAATGCGGTTGTATTGCATAAACAAACAGATCTGACCCAAGGAAGCATTTTAAGATAGCGGA
Source organism: uncultured Gammaproteobacteria bacterium (assembly GCA_964640115.1). Classification (GTDB taxonomy): domain Bacteria; phylum Patescibacteriota; class Patescibacteriia; order 2-12-FULL-60-25; family 2-12-FULL-60-25; genus MWCR01. The sequence continues at coordinate 9,630 of CAZXFK010000023.1, read as the reverse complement.
CGGCGCGCAAAGCATGGCGCATTTTGCGGGCAAAATGAATTTCATTGTCTTTGCCGGATTGGATCAAATCGGAAAATTCAGCCAAGGCCAGGCGATGATGATTTTCGATGATAACGCCTTGCAATATGAGGGCCTCTAAAGATTGACCGATAAGATGGTATGCCTCGCTCTCCGTAATATAAAAATTATCACCGGCAACATCCAGAGATTGAAACAATTGCAAGCGCGTAGGCGCGTAATTCCACGCCGCATGAAATGCCAATGTTCTTAATATGGCGTTTACAATCAGTTCTTGCATACAAGCGACTGGTACAAGTTCATCAAGTCCAAAGTTCATCAAGAGTAGCTAAAGTAACTCTTGATAAACTTTAGACTTTAATCTCGATGAACGAAGGAGGACTTTCATCTTATTGCGGACGTTAACGAACAAGTAGATTACTCAAGTTCTTTGAAGTGGGCGCCGGTGTTTGTGGTTGGTGTTTGCACCATGGCCAAATTTTTCGCTTCAGCGGGAACCACGGTATCGGAAACGATAATCGTGTTGTCTTGCCAATCAACAACTTGGTTCCAAGTTATCATAAGCTCCCCATCCAATAGACGAGGTATGACGTGCGAGCTGGAAACATGAAAAACCGAAATTTTTCCGGTTAACGGATCGACTTCCATGGATGCGACCTTGCCAAGATCGATACCGGACTTGGTTGCAACCAAGAGTTTGGATTTGGGGGTGAAGGAAAACATAACTTTTTTTTAAAGCTACCAGCTACTAGCTACTAGCTGCCAGCCAAGCCAACCACGATTTGTCATTTCTACGCCCTAGGCGCATCGGATGTGCCTTCGTCCCGAGCTCATGCCGAGGGGCATTCGTCCCGAGCTCATGCCGAGGGGAGAAATCTCCAACTCAACAACCATCTCATCCAACTCATGTTTGTCATTTTTGCTCCTAAGGCGCATCGGACGTGCCTTCGCCCCGAGCTCATGCCGAGGGGGAGAAATCTCCACCGTTAACCAGCTTCGTGGATTCCCGCTCAACCGACCGCGGGAATGACGACGGGGCATTACCGGCTCCGTGCCCCCCCCCCGATGGCCATCGGGGGAATGACGAACGGTGGTTTGATTTGTGGCTAATTCGCAAGGTTATTAGTTGTTAGTTGGTGCGGGAGGCGGGAGTTGGGGTTCGGTTAAGGCGGGAGGGGTGGGTTTGCGATTAAGGATGTATTGTTGAGCAACCGTAAGCAGACTCATAACAAACCAGTACAAAGTGAGACCGCCCGGTAAGTTGACGCCGATGACCAAAGTTATGATCGGCATCATGTACATCATTTGTTTGTTGATCATTGCGGCCATATCCTCGTCTTTGGCGCCTTTATCAGCCTGAACCTCTTCGGGAGGAGATTTGATGGCGCCCGGTTTTTTGAACATCAGCCAAGATTGCCAGAATTGTACGCCGGCCGCGAGAACAGCCAAAACATAACTTGGTTTTGCCAAATCAACCAAACCCAAAAAGGTGGCATTAACATGTCCCGGATTGGGAACAAATGCATAGAGTTGAGTCAGGGTATCGGACTGTAAGCCAACGGATAATGCTTGATACAAAGCGATAAAGACGGGCAATTGAACCAATAACGGCAAACAAGATGAAGCGGGATTAACCTTTTCTTTGCGATAAAGCTCCATCAATTCTTTGGCTTGCGCTTCTTTATCATCCTTTAAACGTTTGCGGATTTCGGCGATCTTGGGTTGAATCGCCTGCATGGATTTTTGCTGTTTGAGTTGTTGAGCGGTAAAAGGATAAAGAATAAATTTAACCAATACCGTAAGGATGATAATCGCGATGCCCAAATCGGCTCCGGGAATGGTTACGTACAGCCAAATAAGGAGGTTGAGAATGGGACGAAATAAAATTTCTTGATATAACCACATCATATTAATTGTTTTCCTTTACGGATTCTTCAGTTTCTTCAACCACTTCTTGCTTGGGTTCGTTGGATGCTTCGTCCGATTCTTCTTCGGAAGAAGTGGCCGGAGTTTCCGGAAGAGCTTCGGATTCGGATTCGGGTGCGGAATCAGGTTCTGATGTTTCATCCGTAGATTTGGGTGTGATGGGATCAGCGATTACACCAAGATCCGAATCGGCAACAACTTCGTCGCTGTCGATGTTGATAACGGTGATTTTCCAGCCGGTAATTTTAGCAGCCAAACGAACGTTTTGCCCGCCTTTGCCAATGGCCAAAGAAAGCTGATCGGAAGTTACCTGAACGATGGCCAAATGCTCGTCTTCTTTGATTTCGATGGAAGAAACTTTGGCGGGACTTAGAGCATTACCGATAAACTCTTCCGTATTATCGCTCCACAAAATAACATCAACTTTTTCTCCGCCCAATTCGCGGATAATGGTTTGAATGCGGGTACCGCGTTGGCCGATACAAGAGCCGATAGGATCGATCATGTCATCGTTAGTGGTGACGGCGACCTTGGTACGCGAACCGGCTTCGCGAGCTATGTCTTTGATTTCGACAACACCGTTGGCGATTTCGGGTATTTCTTGAGCAAATAAAGCGGCGACCAAGCCCGGGCTGGAACGAGAGAGGCGGATTTCGGGACCTTTGTTGGTTAATACGACTTCGCGCAAAATGGCTTTAATGCGGGTGCCGGCAAAATATCGTTCACTTTCGATTTGATCCTCGGGGAGGATGATACCCGTGGCACGACCAAGATCGATAAGCACAATACGGCCTTCGCGGCGCTGTACCGTGACATTCATGAGTTCACCTTCGCGTTCTTTGAAATCTTGATAGATAACGTTGCGCTCGGCTTCGCGGAGTTTTTGCATGATAACTTGTTTGGCGGTTTGCGCGGCCATACGGCCAAAAGCCGCGGGAATGTTGAGCTCGACGCGGATTTCATCATCAATTTGAGCATCAGGCTTAAGATCTTTGGCGTCGGAAAGCATGATCATGGTTTTGGGGTTGAACATGAACTCTTCTTCTGCGTCTTCAGTGGATTCCGGATTTGCCGATTCCCTGTCCTTTCTCGGTTCTTCTTTTTTATCTCCAAACGGAGCTTTAAGGGTTTCGGGTTTTTTGCCACCATGGGCAGCGTCAAAACGTTCGAAGTAATCCTCGGGGAGCTCCATGTCCTCGACTACGGTTTTAACATCAAAAATACGAATACCGGCGGTTTCACCGTCGTACTTTTCGGGATCAAATTCGCATTTGATGTTTTGATTCTTATTACCGAAATCTTTGCGATAAGCGGCGGCAAGCGATGCTTGCACGGCCTCCAACACGGCTTCTTCGGTGAGCAACTTTTCGTCGCAAATAGCTTTGATAGCTTGAGAGATTTGACTGGCCATATATCTTGATTAGCAGGATTTACAGGATTAGCGGGATTGTTAATCGTGTAAGATTAATTCGTTGGTTGATTAAGTGTAAAGTTTGTTGTTGTAAATTCTTTTAAATTGCAGACTTAAGCCCCCGAAGTTGATTAATAAGCCTATCTTTAAACCGTACGCTACCAGATAATTTTTTGTTTGCACCAAACACGCGTCATTGAGCCGATCCACAGCTTTTAACTCGAGCATGATCGTATCTTCTACCAAAAAATCCACTCTACGCCGACCGATTCTTGTACCTTTGTAGCAAATATCCATGGAGTGCTCTTGAAGAAATTTTATATCATTCAGTTCAAATTCCAGTGCTAACGCTCTTTGATAGATCCTTTCCGGATAACCTGTA
>CAZXFK010000023.1:0-5793 GCA_964640115.1 uncultured Gammaproteobacteria bacterium | reverse complement strand
CCTGTAAATCCTGCAATCAAGTTAATTAAATGACTCGTCCATCCGGAACGAGTCAATAGGCTAAGAATACAGTCAAATTGAAAAAGTGTCAATTGTTGACAAAATACGCTTGATTGACTATACTTTGCGCGCGAAAGATGAAAACAATGTTCCTTTGAAACAGAGGGTTAGAGATGACGTACAAAACTTTACTGCGCAATTCACGGCCACAGGCCGATACGTTTTGCAAAACGCCTGTTGTTCCGCTCTCAAAAAACAGTACGATCATGCGTTGCTTTATTGAACGTTGTGTTCATAAAGCACGGTATGGAGAATATCTTGCAATTACCGGGCATCCCGGGGATTTGATAGAGATGCCGGCACTGTTTGCGCATCTTGTGCAGTTACTGGGTTTAGACAGACCGTATTCGGCTCCGGCCGGATTGGAGCGCTCAACTGTACTCAAGGCGAGCGATGAAAAATGGAATGCGCTTTTGATACAACAAGCCGGACAATTGCCGATAGGCACTCAAGAATGGATGGTAGAAGGCAATTTGCATCATATCATGTTGATTATGCTGGGTTATCCGGCCAATAAAAATATTGATTTGTCAAAAACAATCCGAGCTTCTTTGCGTAGAAAGTGCGGAGAAATATTGCAGTATCCGGCATGGGATGCGCGCAAACAAGACCACATGGACGGAATTGCCGCGGCAATGAAACTGGCCGAAGAACAATACGACATCCGGCTTGGCGATGATGCCGATCTACTGATCAGACTTTCGGAAAAAAGTTGGAAGAGTATGGCGCACATGGTTGCCGTGATTATGGAAATCGCCAAACAAAAAGGCCGGCCAAAGATCGTTATTCAAGCTTTGAGCGATACGGAACTAACCTAAACCTCTTTCTCATCTTACAAAAAACAGGCAGAGCCTGTTTTTTAAATTTATTATTGCATCCAATTTTATCGTATTATTATTGACACTGCGTATATACGAAACTCGGATCACAGCTATTGGGAATCAATGTTTGATACATGGAGTCCACATATGTTTTGAAATTACTTTCAGAATTATATGAATTCCACATTTCCGGTGAACAGACATTCAATACTCTGTTACATGTTTGTCCGTTTACGGTTTCCGGCCGGCTGTTTCCGACGCATGCGGCATAAGCACTGCCATTGCTCAAACGATACTTGGCTCCACGATAGCATAACTCCGGACTCGGGGGTACGCAAGTTGGGTACCAATAATTATTGGCGCAGGTATAGGATCCGCTCCAACCGGTTGGACAAGATGGTTGTTCGCCCACACAGCAAGTTTGTACCGTTACAGGACTTCCGCCGGCACAACCATATGGCGCTCTGGTTAAAATGGTTCGACCTTGCGTTCCCATGGAACAAGCATTCCATTCCGAATAGGTAAATGAAGTGCAAACGGGCTGTAATGCGGGATAAACATTGCACGGTCTCCAAACCCATTGTCCGGTTGATTCATTGCAATAATCGGTGTATTCCCTGCCCCAGCGTCCATCGGACATGACACAAACTCTCCAATCAGGATCTTGAACCGGGCATGTGCTGACTTGCTGGCATTGATTGACCCACTGGCCATTAGTGCAAACGTAGAAACCCGTATAACCGGCGGGGCAAGATGGCGCGGTGCCGGAACAGGTCGGCAAATAACAGTTATTGACCCATTGGCCGTTTTGACAAGTGTAATTACCTGCATAACCAACCGGACATTGAGGTTGGTTGGAATCACATTGAACCTGAACGGCGATGCAATTATTCACCCACTCTCCGCCGGAGCAAGTATAGCTTCCGAGATAACCGACCGGACAAGAAGGTGCAACGCCGTCACAAGTTAAAATTTGCAGGCTGGAAACGCAGATACCCCACTCGTATTGACCGGTGGCCGTATTGCATGTGCCTTGTTGATTTCCTGGCAAGCCGAGAACCGTTGAACAAGTACGCGTATCCGGACCCTCGCATTCTTGAACCGGATTGGGTGTGCAAACTCCAAAATTCCATTGTCCGGTTAAGGCATTACAAGTTACAGCCTCTTTTGTTCCGGCCAAGCCCTCGGTTGTTTGGCAAGTCATGGTTTGAGCCCCGGAGCAAGCCGGCGAAGAATAAGAGCCGGATTTGGTTGCCAAGGGCACGCGTCCACTGCTTAGATCCAAACCAAAGCACTCTTCGGGTTCGGAGCAACTATTGATACAGGCATTTTTCAGCTTGAACAAAATTTCCGAACTTTCTTGATCATTATACTTAACCAATCCCAAACAGCGTCTGTACTCCCGCTCGCAAACCGCCGAACTTTCTTCGCAGGAGGCGGATGTCTTTTTTAAGGCCAATGTACTGAATTGATATTTTTGCTGAAACAGTTTGATATCCTGCAAAATCGAAAAATCGATTTTAAATTTTATCAAACTTATGCCCGTATTCAGTTGCATGGGGCCAAACATCCAAGCTTTGGCCGGAGCGGAAAAACCGACAAGAAGAATTGCGCTTAGAACCGCTACGACTGATAAAATCCGTAAATGTTTAAGACTCATAGATTAAGGAGTGGTTAAGAGATTGATCCAACTTGATTGATTGGTTTGTGAATATTGCAATGAACCGGATTGAATCTGCTGAAAGATTCCGCCGTAAAGACTGGATTGCAAACCGCCGGTGCTGAAACTTTTTACCATCCCGCCAACAACGCTCTCGTAACTGACTTCGACGGATCCTTGATAAATAACCCATGGGCGATATCGCGGATTAACAACTTCGTAACGGCACTCGTTGGGCAAGGGCAGTGAATCGGCGGGATCATCCATCACATCGGTATTCAATTTTGTATCCGAAGCGTCCAAACAACCTCCGTTGGGATGCCTGATATTGTAATCACCAAAGGCACTGTTGGGCTGTGACTCGTTGGCTTGCGTACAATCACCGGTACACCAACCCCAGTTATCTTGAATCAAGATGCGCGGGGTAAAGCGACAGCGATACAAAGCCTCATTATAACAGCCGCCGCGAGGAGCCAAACCGCTGACACAAGATTCGCCGACACGGCACTGACTATCCGTACTGCAAACGATATCAGGTTCGTTTTCGCATCTGTTACCCGCATCGCAAGAAACATCAATATCTCTTAAAGTTGGATCGTCGCATTTGTAAACGTGAGAAAATTCGAAATAACCTTGTTGGCAGGCTTCGGTACTGTTGCCAAAGAATGTGCGCGGTACGCATTTATCGTTGGATCCGCAATCATCATCTTTAAAACAACTCTTATAGGTTTGCTTTTGGCAAGAGCCGGTTTCCAGACAAGCGCCTGCGCCAGCCGGACAATCGGAATCGGCTGTGCACGCCAAACCCGGAGCAAATTCACATTCACGGCCTGTGTTGCAAACCGGTTTTTTGTTTTTAAGTTGTGCGTTATTTACTTCTTGAACATAACCATCACCCCAATCGATAATGATGGATTTAATGGGGCCTTGGTCGTGCGCGGCCCAAGCGTAGAATTGGATCTTAGCCAAGCCTTGACCTCCGCCAAAATAGGTTAATCCCAAAGGTATACCGTTGATGGAGAAAGTATCCATCAGCGAAATAGGCAAAGCATTGGCCGATTGACCTGATTTGGATGTGTCCGGAGCCGCGACTGTGGGCGGAATCGGGCGGTACCAAGACACGTAATCGCGATCGTCCTTGTTTGTCTTGCCTCCGGTTAAAAAGTAGTAAGTATCTAATCCGCCGGCCACAGCTGTTGCCGAAGGTGCCGCGACCGCATTTGCGGGTTTGGACATGTGGTTGGTTGATACCGGATCGTTCAATTCGTAAGTAACCAAACAATTCTCTCTTCCGTCACCGCAAACATCACCGCGAGGAACATAACCGGCTTTATGCGTACAACTATTGTCATCCAAATCCGGATCTTGATGACCCCTGATGCCAAAACCGGCAAGACACTCCGGAATGGGAACGCCGGTTGCGTCGGAAACAGGTTTGCACAAGATGGGAATAGCGGGATCATTGGGATCCGTATATTTATCAGGATTCAACACATCGGGCAGATACACATTACAATCCAATTTACTTTCTTGCACGGTACCGTTTAACCTTCCGCCTTCGCATCGGCAAGAGTTGCGATATTTATCTATTACCGGACAATTTTCGCAAGAAATTGCCATGGAGGTTGGTTCAACACTTCTATCGACGGCGACATAAGGCTGTGTCCAAATATATTTATCGCGGTATAAGGTACCATAATCGTTAGCTTCATCGATACCATATGACGGATCATAAACACGTTCTTCGTCTAGAAATATATCTTCAACTTCAGCCTTGGGCTGCCATGGCATTAAGAACGTACCAAATTTATAACCTTGATCCGGATCGATTAAATCCAGCCCGGTTGGATCATTGCCTGCTCCATCATTCCAAACATCGGGCACTAAAAGTCCAACAAATTTTTTATCACCTTTTTGATTGGCCGTGATCACATCAGCAGGCTTGCCTTGTACCGTATCCGTATCGGTTCCACCAAGAGGCGGTTCGCAGTGACCCGGGATGTAAACCGTGTAGCGGTCTCTGCCAGATTCACGCGGTAATGCGGCAGGAATGGCTCCCGGATATAATTGCAATTTTGGATCATCGGGAGTTAAGAATGTTCCCCAACCGGTTTTGTTGAAAAAGTTATCTTCCATGTCCCTCGCAGCTTGTTTTATATAATCATATTCTTCCTTTCCCGGATGCTCATTTGTACCGTCTTTTAAATATTTTTTGGCTATTTCAAAGAGTGTTTTTGACATACCATAACCCTCCCAATATAAATCAAAAACTCGTCTATCTTTGTGCACTTCGTAATATTCTGGATCGTTATAGCTGCCTTCTCGGTCTGTAGCGAGCGGGAATATGGTCGTAAAATATAATTTTTCCGCCAACCAAGGAAAACTGTCATTTAAACGTCTAACGTAGATTGAACCATCTTGGTAATAAGCCACCGATTCTTGAGGCGGAATACTGTTGTCAAAAATTACATTTCTAAAATTTTGATATTCTGTCAATTGTTGTGCTGTTGGTAGTAGATTATTCAATATCCATTGTGGCAATGAGTTGTCAAAATATCCCCAAGGATTACTACCTCCCGAAACTCCCATGACATAGTATGACAATTTGCGCATGTAAACGGCAACACTACCATTCCAATCAACAGCGGCATGACCCCGAGACAACTGATTTCTAATTTGCGGATTGACTGCAAAAGGGGCAACGGCCGCGGTACGAAGCTCTGCACCAGAAGTCTGACGCACGATTTCATCAAAGTTTTCTGCATATGCATTGGGGAACATTTGATAACTATACGCGCATGCCCATTGACAATTTTCATAGGCTTTTCCGGCTTCATTGTCGCCGAAAGCCGGCCATGTAGGCGGTGTATCGTTGAGATGTGATGAGCACAGAGTTTTCCAATACACATCATCACATGTTGGATATTCTTGGCCGCTATACCAACGACCAACACGTTTGATTTCCGCAGGCTTACTCCACTCCGGCGGTACTTCTGTAATTTTAGTATTATACTCTCCAGCAAATAATGGCGTTGGCAAACTTAACCCATCCTGGCCTTTTTTAACAGCCGACGGACTAGAAGATAAGCCCTCATCACTATAGGCGATGAATCTTGCCGCTTTATCATCGAATATACGCCCCTTGGCACCGCCCAAATCTTCAGATCCCCAGAATTCGAAGCTGGTGAACACACAATCACTGTTTTTAGTGCAACGAGATAAGGGATTGAATCCTTGGCAATAACCGGTGCC
>CAZXFK010000022.1:0-14369 GCA_964640115.1 uncultured Gammaproteobacteria bacterium | reverse complement strand
ATTATGAAAAAATTATCCGGGCAAACATTGATAGAAGTGATATTGGCCGTGGCTTTGCTGGCCATTTTTGCTTCATCTCTATCCGCTTATTTAACCAACCAACTCGCTTATATGACACGCGGGCAAAGTGCTTTGGAAGCCATTTATTTGGCGCAAGAAGGCTTGGAAGCGGCCAGATCCATCAGGGATGTTGCTTGGGATAATTTGGCAACCGGAACGCATGGATTGGTTTATGATGGAACCTGGGATTTTTTAGGCACTGAAGAAACAATCGGCAAATTTACACGTGTAATATCCGTGGCTGAAATTAATGAAAACGAACGTAATGTTATATCAACTGTGACTTGGCCCGGAACATCTGTTTTAAGATCAATCTCTTTGGCTACGAACGTTTCTGATTGGCGTAGTATTGAGAATGAATCCGAGTATTACGTTTCAAGATGTTTTAATACTGTTAATAAAAGTTTTTATATTCCTTTGAAACAATCAGCATCCGGTGATTATCCAACTTTCGGTTCATCTGTAGATCAAGCGACTTTGAATGCATCAAATAGTATTTCGAGTGGTTATTTAAATGTTGATTTGTCTTTTGCGGGAATTCCACAAAATTTTATCAATGCTGATTTGTTTATTGATTTTACTGATCTTGATTTACAGATAGATCAATATAGTATGAGTGGTAACGTTATAACTTTGCAGGAAGATTTTACTTTATACGATACTGATGATAATCAATTGATTTATCTCGATGAATCTCATGGTCAAAATGATCAATTTACATGGCAATATAGAATGCCAAACAGTGAAATTCATGAAGGAACGGTGAATTTACGTACAAAATTAGTTTCGGATTTGCGTTTATTGAGTGGTTCCGGATTAACTATTTCCAATTCATTGGAAGGTATGCAAAACATACAATTATGCGGAGAGCTTGGGGTTGAAGAATTGTATACTTCCGGAAATTGGGGCAATCCGAGAACCTTGGGATCTATCAATTTGGGACCGGGTAGCACTCCGACCGGATTAGTCGTACAGGATGGTGTGGTATATATGTCGTCCATTGCTTCTTCGGCAGATAAATCGGATTTTTTTATTGTTGATGCTACCGATGGAGCCAACCCGATTATTATGGGAAATATTAATACCGGACCGGGATTGAATGATGTTGCCATTACCGGTGATTTTGTTTATTTGGCCAATCAAGATAGTACTAATCATTTACAGATAGCTAATATCAGCGATCCCGCCAATCCATATTTGATTAATTCTTACAGAATTTCCGGTAATACAGCTCAAGCATTGACGGTAGCCGCTACCGGTACTACGGTTATTGTAGGGACAGCCAGTAATTCTGGGCCTGAAATTTATGTTATAAACGTGTCTAATCCCACAGCTCCTTTGGTTATGGCAAATTTTGAAGTTGGAGATGCGGTGAATAATATATTTATTCAAGATGATATTGCGTATATTGCCACCAGTCACAATACGAAAGAAATTATCGTGTTAGATATTTCCAATCCGCCAAATCCGATTGTGCTGGCCAATATTGATGTTCCGTATTCCAATAATGCCATAGGAATTTTTGTTAACTTTCAAGACAAGAGATTGTATCTAGCACGCAGAACCAGTTCCGCGTCAAATTCTCCGGAAGCTGTAATATATGATGTGCAAAATCCGGCAAATCCAATTCTGTTGGGATCATTGGAATATGGCAATGATATATATTCCGCATATGGTGCTGATGATTTAATGTTTATTGCCACTTCTTACAGCTCACAAGAATTTAGGATTTATAATGCGGTTAATCCGGCAAAATTATCCTATTGGACGGGTTTGAATTTTCCACAAGTTGCAGTGGATATGGTTTTGGAAAATAATGTGGTTTATGCAGCTGTTCGATCTAACGACGCTCTTAGGATTATTACTTCCGAGTAATTATGCGTTTATCATCCAAATCCGGATTTACTTTGCTGGAGGTTGTTATTTATACGGCCATGGTAGCCATTATTATGTTGGCGGTGATTATGTTGGCCGTGGTTACGTTGGATGTTCGTGGAAAAGTAAGGGCTTCCATCGTGCTTGAAGAAAATTATCGTTTTGCCATGAACCGAATTACAACCTTGGTAAATCAAGCCGAAGATATTTCGGCTCCCGGTATGGGGCTTGTGTCGGATGAATTGATCTTGTTAATGAGTGAGCCGGCATTAAGTCCAACGGTAATTAACAATCAAGATGGCATCATTTTTGTACAGCAGGGTGCGGGGCAGGCCATGCCTCTAACATCGGAAGAGGTGGACGTGCTTAATTTTAAAGTTGAAAGGGCCGGTACGACCTTGCCAATGGTGCGTGTTGTAATGTTCGGCGAATTGCGCGGAGCCGCGGAGTCTTATCCGGATTTAACGGTTACAACCACGGCCGTTATCAGAAAATAATTATGAAAATCGGTATATTTGCACATAAAGCACCGGGTCAAGTAATGTTGATCTCGATCATGATTTTGGGATTTTTAACGTTAAGCGCCATTGTGGTTGGCATAGCGGCGATTTCTCGAGAATCGCAATCAACTTTGGCTATTGAGAATAAAGCTTTGGCAAGCGCGGCGGCAACGGCGTGCGCGGAGCAAGCTATGGATAGATTGGGCAGAGATGAGTTGTATGCCGGAAATGAAGTTTTGGAAGTAGCGGATTTGGAATGTGAAATTCGCCCGATTTTATTTAATGCGGGTACATGGACTATAGAAACTTACGCAGAAGTCGGTCAACAGATTGCACGCTTCCGTTTAATTTTATCAAACAGAGCTCCTGTGGAAATTTTGTCATGGGCAGAGGTTGCGACATTTTAGAGATAATGTGCTATAATAATCTCGCTTAAATAATTTATTTATTTTATAAGGAGGAACTCGAATAATTGTTATTCGTTCTTTCCGCAAAATGTTTTCATATTATGAAACACACACTAAAAAGCGGTTTCACTTTAATCGAACTGCTCATCGTTATCGCCTTGATCGCCGTCTTGGCCGGTGCCGTCATTATTGCCCTTAACCCAGCTCGCCAATTCCAACAAGCACGCGATTCGGAACGCTGGAGCCATGTATCGGTAATCTCTAATGCCATTCAGCAAAATATTGCCGAGAATCGCGGATCTTGGACATGTACTGTGGGTGATATTCCGACATCAACAACACCAATTAATTCAACAACCGGTTATGATTTATGTACCTGTTTGGTTCCAGATAATTTAGCAGCTTTGCCGGTAGATCCAGACACGGGTTCTTTTACAGATTGTGGCACTTATGATACGGGTTACACAATTGAACAGGCTACTTCAACAGGACGTATTACAATTACAGCTACACCTGAATTAGCATCAGGTATCGAAGTCACTCAATAATCTTTTTGCGGAAATTAAAACAACCTCCTTGCGGGGGTTGTTTTGTTTATGGGGGAGTGGTGAAGTAATGAATAGTGATCAGTTGATGGTGGTATTAAGTTGTTGTTGAGTCGAGATAAATTGAACCGAGCTCAACCGCTTTTTCAATAGAATCAATATTATTTTTAATAAAATATTCACGCAATTGTTTTTCGTTTGGTTTACCGGTTTGTTCCGGATTTGAGAATAAGGTGAGTGATTCTTTTAAAAGTTCGTACATCTCATGATTATGTTTTTTTAGCGGCAGATTGTGGTATAGCGAATAAAAAAAGAAATGATTAAGTTCGTGTAATATTATGCGCATTTGAGATTGAATATCAGTGTTTGCATAAACAAAGATGCGTTTTTTACGGTAGTCGTAAGGACAAAGGCGGAGTGTGGTAAGATCTATATGAACCGCTTCGAACGGACAAGAAATTTTAAATAGATTTTCCAGAGTAAAAATAATTTGATCGCCCAAGTTTAACCATTCTGATTCGAGTTTCAGCGCTATATCTTGGAGGCTCTTATTTTCATCGTTGTTTGTAAACAGATTTGTCAGTGAAGCTTTTGCGGAGTTGCCGTCTTTTGAATTATTCAGAATAGTTAAAATATTTTCATTTTTAATCAGTTTTTTAAGATATTCCGCCATATCGCCTCTGCCATGCGATATTATATAGTTATCGAAAAAAGCGCGCGCATAGTTTTCAGCATCGATATCAGGTGAATAAGAGGCGGTTAAATTGAGTTTCATTACAATTGATTGATTCAATATATATTCATCAAATCGCTCATCGCAAAACCCAAAGTTTTCATTTCTTTTCGGCCTAATCGGGCTCGTATGCGTTTTACAGTTTCTTTTATTCTAAATTTTTTATAATCTGCAATATCTCCATCCAAAATTTCCAATTTAAGTTCAGCGCCATCCTCCAAACATTGTTGTAAAGCCTTTTTTAAGCGTTTAAGAAAATTTACAATTTCTTTTTTGGTATACTCAAAATATTTCTCTTCTTGCCGATCTTTCAGACATCGTTTTGCGGCCTCATTGATAATACGTTTTGAGTCTTCAATATTATTAAAAGCTGTAAAAATTTGTTGATAAACAGCCATCGGAATTTTTACAGTATCGTTATGCTCTTGATATATCTCTTTTTCTCTAATTATAAAGTAAATCGCTTCAAAATATTCCATTTCTGGAAAATAATCAACCGTCAGCTCAACCTTGTTAACCATTTTAAGAAAAAATTGATCCAAATCGGCAATAAAATAATTTAAATCGGAATCTTTGGATTTGGGATCCCGGCTTAGTTTGGTAAATGTTTCAATATTGGCAAGCGCTTCTTCGTGATTTTTAATTTTAGAACTTATCTCTTTTGATTCATTTTTACTTTCTTCCATGAGTTTATATTTTTCCGGTTCATGATAAGAAATCCTAAGCAAATCAAAATCATCCATACCATGCTTTGGTATTGTCGCATACTGTTCTTGCAGTTCTTTTAGGTTTTTTTGGATTTTATTGATTAAAACATCATTAAAAACCTCTTCCCATAATTGATCCGCGGCTTTTGGATTAAATTCAGTAAATGAATAGGAAATACTCATATTGTAAAATAGTAGCTTAAAAATGCATAAATGCAAAATCTCTTGATTGTTCGAGGGATTTTGAGTGAGGTGGCTGAGTTGAGTTTGTTAGGAAAATTTTTTAGAGAACAGGCTTATAATTTTGTCATCGGTAATTGCTCCGGCAAAATGAATTTTTTAATATCGCTTTCAATTAAAACACGCTGCACATCTGAACGATCGATAAGCGATTTAGTTGGTTTTGTGTCGTTCCCTTTTCCTGTACTATCCGGTATAGAAAAACCGATATATTCTATTCGTTTTTTGAAACGAAAACGAATTATATCCAACATTGGTACTAAGTCCGTATCAGAACTGACTACAATTATGGTTTCGCACTTATCATCGAGCGCTGCGACAACCATGTCGGTAGCAATTTTAACGTCAATACCTTTCTCCCGAAATGTTGTATAGGATATTTCATTTATTCCCGCTTCTCTTATCTTTTCAAAATCTAAAATACGACTATCTACAATTATTTTTTCTGTCCTCTCGCGAAGCTTGCTGGTTTTTATTTGCCATTGAGTTTGTTTTAATTTATTGAATAATCGCATTTGTTGCGACATGGCATATTTGCTTCTTTCATCCCCCGTTTTTTCTCTTACGGTTCCAATATAGTATCGCTTGCCCAATTGAGCCAAATCTCTGCCATCAGCTAAAAATTCAGCAAACGCATCGAAATTAAATTGATTGTTTTGGATATTCAATGGTTTTAATGCCAAATGGTAAAAATTGCCACCGTCTATATACAGTTGTACAGACATAGTTTAACTATCCAAAAATTATCATAACTAAAAAATCCTGTACACTCCCCCGAAGGGCAGGCACAGGAGACTTTATGATGATATAATAAATCCTTTATGGCTTTTTGTCAATAGATGAAATTTTTGTATTTATACAGCTACTTTTAATCGATTCATACAATATTATCATGTTTATACAAATTAGAACTTTAACTCCAGCAGGGTGGCTGAGTTGAGGTTGTTAGCACCGCTATAGCGAATATGCCACAGTGTTCATACATTCCCGACTACTCCTTAATAGAGATAAACTCGGTTTATTGATTGCATGCTGTAACAAAAACACCCGAAGCAGCGCGTCCAAAGACGGAAGCTGAAACGGGTGCGAAAGAGGGCGGGAACCTCCCCGCTCACTCAAGATGATGAATAACCGTAGAGAGCACGTCGGTCACGAGAGTCATATCAGCAAGTTTCTCCGCCGTGCCCATGACAGCGCTGACAAGGTCGTTCTTCAATTTATCCATCACCAGATCTGCCACAGTTGGGGCAATCGACTATGTACCGTCCTTTCTCAGGGGGAGGAGATGTGCATATTCTTCCATAACCACAACTAAAGCAAATTAGTTCTAAGTTCCATGGTTTGCCTTTGCACCTTGGGCAGAGTCTGAAAAAATTCATTGCTTTCTCCTTTTAACGATGAACGATTTTGGCAATCGTGATAATCATGTCGCCGTAGCACAACTTGTTGAGTTTTTCGGTCCATCTTGCGGCGAAGAAAGAACTGTTGTAATCATTGGTGACACTGATACCAATGATTTTCTTTTTGTCTAGGCCGAGTTTTTCTGCAAGTTCACTCCCGTACCAAACAGTGAAGCCTTTCCCAAGCGCTCCATCCATCAGGACGACATCCGGGTCAAAGGACACGATGCCGGCGACTTGCTCCTCACATGAACATTCGTAAACAACGCAGCCTTGCTGTTTTAGGAATGCCACAAGTTCATGAATGATCCACTGCACGTCTTCAACGATAACTACTTTGATTCCGTGCAACCTCTGTTCCATGTTCTATTTTTTCCTCTTTGCTCAGTTCTTCAGTTTTTGCAGTTCAGTAATGAGCTCCTCCGGTAGTTTTTTGACCAAAAAGACTTTATCTTCTCGAACTTCAATCTTGTTAGTCATCGGAGGCTCGACGATGATCGTTACTGAGACGACACGAGATGTCATTCCATGGTCATCGTAACTGCTGGCGTAAACATAAAGCTCCAAGTATTTTTCCGTAACCCTGTCTTTAATGTAGTGTGTATTCCATCTATCGTCGCGATAGACGACCAGGCCATCTTCCAAGAACAACCCAACCACCATGTTCTCGATCGCGGTTTTAGCGTCTCCTTCCGCTACCCATCGAGCATCGAATTTTTTTGTATGGTAAGCTATGAACAGTCTTCCGCCTCCGGATAATAGGTTTTCACGTATTTGTAAGTAATGTCTCACCGAACATAAGAAAAATCCGTCAGGCAATGTCACCTTGAGCAACTCCTTCAAACGCGCTTCAATTGAATCTTTTTTAGTTTGCATGGCGTTCCTCTTTAGTTATCGAAAGTACGTTTCGTTAATAGGTTTGATTCGTATTTATATCAGAAATAAATATTTTTGTCCATGATAAATGGTCATTTTTTTAATAAATTTGATATATTAAGGTAAAAATATTGACAATTTAGCCATAATTTGCTATTATTATGTTGTTGAATTTAGACGACATTTTATGCTAATTTCTGATCTCCAAGAACTCGGTTTAAGCCATGTTGAAGCTGCGGTTTACGTTGCCCTGTTAGAATTGGGGCCGAGCAGCGTTTTGCAAATTGCCAAACGTTCCAAGTTAAACCGTTCTACGGTTTACAATTGTATCCAATCATTATTGCAAAAAAAGCTTGTTTCACAAACTTTTCAAGGCAAGAAGGTTTTATTTATTGCCGGGCAAGGTGAAGAACTTAAAAAGATGCTGACTGATAAGCTCAAAATAGTGGACAATCTTTTGCCGGAATTAGACGCACTGGCTAAATCAAGTTCCGGCAAACCGATCGTGCATTATTATGAAGGTTTTGAAGGCATCCAACGCATTCATGAAATATGTGCTCGTTCCGAAGGCAAAGTAATGAGAGCGATTTCCGGACTTGATGTTTTGAATACTCAATCAAAGACAATGTTAAATTTTTGGTTGGGTCCTTATACAAAAATGAGGAAGAAATTCGGTACGTTTTTAAAATTAATTGTTCCTGATACGGAGTTGGGTAAAATGTATAAGCAGACAGATAAAGACAAATACAGAGAAACGCGTTTTGTACCGGCTTCAAACTATAAATTCGAATCCAGCTTTTTTACTTTTGATGATCATACAGTGCTTTATAATTATGCGGAAAAAGAACAGTTTGCCATAGATATTCAAAGCAAGGCTATAACCAATACTATGAATATGGTTTGGCAACTTATGTGGAATCAAGCTTATTAAAAAACAAAATCCCTTGATTGTTCGAGGGATTTTGAATGGGGGATGTTGTCGGGGTGTTAGGAGTGTAGTAATGGTTACAAGGTTTGAAGTGGAGAAAAGGATTTCAAGTTTGGTTGCGTAGTCTATTGACTGAAGTCTTGTATAAGTCGATGGGCATCCCAGCGGAATTGCCAATCCGGTGTTGAATAGTGAAATTTTTTTTGTATTATTTTGAATAATCTTTTATTATCGCGAACAATCACATAAATACCCGCGTGGTTATTTGGAAAGTTTTGTGCAATTTTTTTTGCCCAAGCTGATTCTTTCCAACGAGTAATATATTCCAAGAAGCCACGTGTACTACAGGGTTCGTGCAGTGGATACCAGTAAATCGAGTCATATTTGTACCATTTTCTAATATAACCTAAAAATTCCGGCAGCTTCCCGCCACGACAATTTACAATGCCGCAGATTACACCATTTTTAGCGAGATGTTGCGAGGAGGCTTTAAGAAATTCTTTAAGAATTTGCTGTCCATCTTCACCGCCTTCACAAGAAATATGCAGTTGCCCTTTTTGTGAAGGGCATGTGGGGTGGTATGGAGGGTTATGTAAAATTAAAGCAGCTTTTTTCTTTGGCGCTGAGCTCGCAACATATCTTCCTTCGATCAGTTTATAAAGATCTTGAACTCCATTGCATTTTGAATTAGCTCGCACATATTTTAGCGCTCGGTTATTTACGTCAATTGCATATATCGTTTTGATTTTTTGACGAACAATTTTTTCGTATTTTTTTACCAAAGCCAGACTGAGTATACCGGAGCCGCAACCCGGTTCGATACACAAATCGCCGGTTGAATTTTTAATGGCATATCGAAGATATTCTTCTGCAACTTCCAGCAAAACACCCTGTTCTTCATCAAACCAATTTAATATGGATTTACGGTCCTTAGATTCTAATGATTCAACTTTGGCTTTAACAACTCCAGAGTAATAAAACCGATATTTGGATGTTTTTCTTAGGTTTATTTTAGAATCTGATCTATGTTTGTTGTGATTCATAGGATTTTAATTTGCGTAATGCTGATAAGGAGTAATGGTGTAATCGTATTGAGTTATTAAATATTTCATTTATATCATGTGGATTAAGAAATTTTAGAAAGCTTGTATCTGAAGCGAACAAATCCGCGTCATGAACCGGCATCTCACGATCAACCAATTTTGTTGGGGCATCATAGCCAAACAATAAGAGGGGTTGGGGCATTAAAAGTTTTTTATGTTTGAGGTACTCGCCGATTTTTGACTCCCCATTTATTAACCAATCTTGAATTTCTAACGCAGAGGTTAGCATCCTGCGGTGGTCGCCATATCCGGTGACAGTATTATTATTGATAGCTAAATGGCCGTTTTTATCGCGTAATATCCCTATATCAGTTAGGACATAACCAATTGGAGTATCCACCGTATCCTTGAGCAGACAAATTAACCAACGAATTGAGAAGTGAATTGTAATGTCTTGATCGCGTATCAATTTCCATATTTTCACAGGATCTTCGGGGATTGTAATATCCCAGCGGTGTCCGCAACCAGCCAGCTCAATTGTGTTTCCTTGTTCGTCTCTGAAACGTGATGATTGTTTTTTGCAAATACATCTGACTGTTTTTGCGTTACTTAATAAATGCGCCGAAATGATTCTTTTTGAACCAACTCCGCAATTGGGGCAAGAATGCGCGATAAACCATGGGTGGTTAATGCCGGTGCGATTTTTAAATTCTTTAACGAATTCTTTACAGTGCAAAGCAACCAGTAACTTAAGGTAACTGTTGTCTGGTCCATTGTCGATTATTTCTTGGCGAGGTACGAAGTTAAAATATAATGGTATATTGTGCAAATCAATTCCGAGTTTCTCGCATGCTATTGAATAGACCAAGTACATTTGTTTTGCTTTGGCGTGAATTAAAGAGCTTCCGCCGGTTGTCGATTTTTGAGCAATGGTAAAATCCGCTTTTGTCCAATATACGCCTGAAGAAATGTTCTCCGGTTTTTTTTTCCGCGCTGTTACATTTATACTGTCTACACGGCGGTATAATGAATGGCGATTAAGATTCCAGAGCTGGTGCTTGTTGTAACGTACGGGTTCAATGTCTGTATCTAAGCTGGAAACGATTGCTATCTTTGGATTACGCAAACATCTGAAAATTTCATTATTACCGAATTTAAGAAGATCCGCTTTTATAATTGAGTCTAAAGAAGCCGGGTTAAGTTTACGATAGCGTTCCACATTGCCTTTAGAGATAGCCAGAGTGCCGATTGCGCTTAAAAATAATGCCTGAAATAAGTATGCGACTTCATACACCGTGCAAAATGAGTTAGATACTTCTCCTCCGATGCCTATTGAAAAGTCATTAAATTTTTCATCTGTCTCGGCCAAGGCAACACTAAGAATGTCATTATTATTGACGATTTTATGAAGACGATGAACATTAAGTACTCCTTGATGGTGAATAAGGGCTTTTATGAATACGATACAACCGTCGAGGTTTTTAATTAGTAATTGCTTATACATATATTGTTACCAAACAATACAAGATAGCATTATTTTATCTATATTTCAATATTATTATGTCAAAAATAACGACTATTTTTAAAGAAACTTTACAATTAGGGTAAAAAATGACATAATATCAATATACATATGAATTTACAATCTTTATTAAAAGATCTCGGGTTATTTGATTCCGATATCCGTATTTATTTGTATTTATTGGAGCAAGGTATTTCTACACCGCCCCAAATTGCGAGAGGAACTAAAATCGCTCGCACCAATACGTATGTAATTTTAAAACGATTGACTGAAAAAGGTCTGATTGAAGAACAGAAGAGGGGCAAGCGGAAAGCATACATTGCGACTGACCCGCTTGCGCTTGAACAATCGTTTGAACGAAAACGAGACGCTATTCATCAAATGCTTCCCGATTTACGTGCTTTATATTCTGCTGAAAAAAATAAGCCCAAGATACAATATTACGAAGGATGGGAGCAAGTTAGACAAATATATGATTTAACTTATCAAGCTGAAAAAGTTTTTGCTTTTGGATCAACTGAAAAGTTATTTCTACATGATAAAAAGTTTTACGAAAGTCACGCTAAACGCGTAAAAGAAAGGGGCATTATTTATAATGATATTTTAACCCATGAATCCGGGGATAAAAGCGGACAAATAATTAAAGATATTCTTAAAGGTTTTTATGACTTTAAAGTTCTTCCTAAGCAGTACAATGATTTGTCTACGGATATTTTAATTTGGGATGATCATATTGCTTTTATTGATTTGAATAATCCTGTTTTTGGCACAGTAATCACAAATCCTTCATTAGCAAAAACATTATATATGATGTTTGATGCGTTATGGAATAAGCTATAAGCAAAATCCCTCGATTGTTCGAGGGATTTTGAGTGAGGTGGCTGAGTTGAGGTAGTTAGGAATGTAGTGATGGTAACGAGGGTGGATTTGGTTAATAAAAGCCCCGTCTATGAGCCCGACGGGGAGGGTGAGATTTGTGGTTTAGATGTGATCCCTGTTGAGCTCTCGGTCAAGCTCAATAAGGTCGGTATCAAGCCACTCACGCGCGAACCCTGCGATTACCGGGTCGCTATCGGTGATCGCCGCTTCGGCTCTGGTTTGATCGTGCATGATTGCGGCCATTACCCTTGCCAGCTCTCTGGTTTTCATTGCCTTCTCTCCTTTCAGACCGAGTGTCTTGCCAATCCATTTGCTTTGGTACATCACGGGTTTTTCCGGCGTAAGAGCCAGCCGTTCGATGTACGCTTTCCAGCTCGTCTCTCCTGACTTGATGTA
This sequence comes from uncultured Gammaproteobacteria bacterium, assembly GCA_964640115.1. Classification (GTDB taxonomy): domain Bacteria; phylum Patescibacteriota; class Patescibacteriia; order 2-12-FULL-60-25; family 2-12-FULL-60-25; genus MWCR01. The sequence goes on along the minus strand of CAZXFK010000022.1, from coordinate 2,258 downwards.
ATCCGCGAGCAATAATTCACGCGCCAAGAAGCCGACCCTGCTCGCGAGTTCCGGGGGCGGGGTGGTGCTTGCGGAATGGTATGCGTAAATAGAGACCGTATCGAATTCGACTGTAGTTAGCATTGCGAGCGTCGCGCTGATATCTTCGTCGGTCTCTGAATCGTAGCCGATCAACACATCGGTTCCCAGCCGCAAATTGGCGACGCGTTCCTTCATGGCTAACAGTCGACGCGTGATTTCTTTGGCCGAATACCCGCGTGACATGGCCCCAAGCATTCTTTGGCTCCCGCTTTGAATTGGGATCATAAGATGAGGCACCAAGACGCCTTGGTTCATTGCTTTTTCCAAATCGAGTTGCGTTTCCGGCAACCAACGTGGATGCAAAGTTCCAAGCGTGACTTTAAGCCCAGTGTCTCCTTTGGTTTTCAGGGCAGAGAATAGCCGGTTGAGAGTTTCCCCGCGATCGCGCCCCCAAGCTCCACAATCTTCGCTGATCAGGTAGGCGGTTTTTGCGCCAAGCAGCCTCGCCCGTTCCAAATCATCAATTATTTCGCTTACGTTCCGGCTGATGGTCCTCCCTGCAGCCTTCCAGATGGAGCAATATGAGCAACGGTCCATACATCCTGTTGAGATGCGAATGTGCGCAGTTCCACTCCGGTCTATGAAGAACCATTGTTCGTTGTCTCGCGCTTTGCGTTTGTTTCTCGCGAGCTTGGATGGCGATATGAGTTTCAATCCATGATCATGCCAGTTTAAAAGATTGGGAGACATGGCCGGAAGACAACCGCCAATTACTATTTCTGCGTTTGGAGAAGCCAGTTTGCAAGCTTCGAGTTCGGAGAGAAGGGCTGTTTCCCTTTCCTTCGACAAACCGCACGATTGTAAGAGGATCAGTTCAGCTTGCTCGGCTGTCTGAACCAGCACGTAACCGCGTGAGATGTAATTCGCGACCAATAAAGCCGCATCGGCTTGGTTTGGTTCGCATCCAAAAGTTTTCACAAAAAGTTTTGCCATTTTATCCTCTCTATGCGTTGTGAATGAACAACAATTAAAAGATAGCATTTTTAGCATAAAAAGTCAAGACTAAGTATATACATGTTGACGAATTTCAACAACTATATTATACTTATGTATATGCTTAACGTTTTACCAACAATTTTAAAGGAAATCGGTTTGCCTGAAAAAGAAGCTCAAGTTTTGAATATATTATTACAAAGTACCAGTTTAAAGGTTAGCGAATTAGCCGAGCGTGCACGTATTAATCGCACCACTGCGGACGGATTAGTGAAAAGCCTTCTTACAAAGGGTTTGGTCACCTCATCAATAAGAGATGGCGTAGCAGTGTATCAATCGATTGAACCCGAGCTCCTAATCAGTTATATAGATCGGCAAAAAGAACAGCTGGAATTAAAAAAATCGAGTATAGCTGAATTATTGCCTGAACTGAATTTATTGAGAAAACGCGCGAATGTTTTACCGCGTCTTCTTTATTTTGAAGGCTTGGAAGGAGTTAAGCAGGCCTATGAAGATACGCTGGAAAATAATAATGGCAAGTTTGTTCGCTGTCTTTCCGGTCCTGATGCAATTTACCAAACTTTGGGTAATGATTGGATAAATTATTATGTAAAAAAACGTTCCGGTTTGGGTATTCGCTGTGTAGGTATAGCGGCTGAAAGTGAATTTGTTCGTTATACAAAAACTTTGGACCAAAAATTTTTACGTGAAACGTTAGTTCTTCCAAAAAAATATGCTCTAGATACCGAAATAAATATTTACGATGATAAGGTTGCTATTTTTTCTTTTGCCAAGGAAAGGCCTATTGCCATCATTATAGAAGACGCCCATATAGCCAAATCTCTAGCTACATTGTTCGGTTACATAGAAGACGCACAAAGATAAAAGTGGCGACTTTAAAAACTTTAGTGCAAAATATTTTTTGGTCTTCTGATTAATTAATTACTTAAATTTTGTTGATCTTTACAGCTTTGAATAAGCTTCAATGCTTCTTTTGCACCCAAGAATCGTCCGATTTCTACAATTTTATCGGGCATATGATCAAATACATGACTCACGAAGTTGCTTAGCTTGATCTGTAATTCCGGATTGACGATAACTTCCTCATCTTTGAACTTGGCTATAATTTTTGGATCCGCTTTGCCATCCTCCAAGCGTCTGTATTGTCGGTAAAGGAACTGTATAAACTATGTACAGTTAACCTTCAAGGGTGACTCTTTTTAACTGGCTATCGCGATTTCTAA
>CAZXFK010000021.1:10590-14771 GCA_964640115.1 uncultured Gammaproteobacteria bacterium | reverse complement strand
ATTAAAAGACGGCTTCATCGTCTCACTTGGCCGCATAATCGGCGCTGTAATCGGCTTTCTGGCCGCGCGTGCTTGGTATGTGGCCGCATCTCCGCTTTTAAGTTGGCTCTTTCCCGAAAGCTGGGCCAAGATGCTGATGTTTTTAATCATCTTTGTCATTGTTGATCGTATCATGGGTTGGGCATTTGGCGCTTTAGACAAAACTTACGATTTCTTGGCTCGCATACCTTTCATGCGCTCCGCCAACCACGTCATCGGCGCCATCGTCGGCCTCATCGAAGGCATAGTCATCACAGGCGGAATTATCTGGCTAATCAAAACCTTCAACGTCCTCCCTTTCGCCCTAACCTACATCGAATCCTCCTCCATAGCCCAACTAATCTACAAAACCTTCATGGGTTTGCTTTGGATACTACTATAATAACAAACTTTCCAAATTAAAAATTATGAATTATAAATTATGAATGAACGTAGCCTTCGGCATTACTATATATATTCCGAATATCGAGCCTTGCTCGATTCCTACATTCTTAATTCATAATTCTTAATTCATAATTTAGTATGTTGGTCGACACCCATTCCCACCTCCACTTCGCCAAACTTGATGAAGATCGCCAAGCTGTCCACGCTCGCATGGCCGAGTTTGATGTGAAAAATATCACAGTCGGTACAGCCATCACGACCAGCCGAGAAGCAACCGCTTATGCAAATTCTCACCCTGATACTTGGTGCTCCGTTGGCTATCACCCCGAACATGTCACCAGCGATTACGAGGATGAAGATGAAAGAGGCGCTCTCGATGAACCGTACGACATCAAAACTCTCGAGGCTTTGGCCACTTCATCACCTCGCGTATTGGCGATAGGGGAATGCGGTTTGGATTACCACTACTTTTCCGAAAATCCCAATCTGGATATCACCCAAGCAAAATTCGACCAACTCAAAATTTTTAACGAACAGGCTGATCTTTCCGCACGTCACAACAAAACCCTCATTATCCACTCTCGCGACGCCGGCAACGACATCATCCAAGCCATCAACGACATTCGTCGCAAACACTCATCTCTGCCAATTATCATTCACGGCTTTTCCGACACTTGGCTCCAAGCAAGTGCTTTTTTGGATCTTAACTGCTACCTCGGCATTGGCGGCATCGTCACATTCAAGCCTCGCAAATCCACTCCGGAAGAGGATATCTTGGCCAATATCGTCAAAAAAATGCCCCTGAACCGCCTTTTACTTGAAACGGATTGCCCCTGGCTCGCTCCGGTCCCTGTCCGCGGAGAACGCAATGAACCGGCCCATGTTCGGCATGTAGCTGATTTTGTCGCAAATTTACGCAATCTTTCTCATACAGAAATCCGCTCAATCACCACAAATAACGCAATAATTTGTTTTAATTGCGATTTTACGAGTTAACATCCATCGATTACATTGACTAAATCGGTAATTTTAGCTAAATTTCTCAATCGTGCATACGGCACGCGTACTTTGACAATATTAACAAGGTCACAATCAAGGAGCTTGCATGGATAACCTCGAAGCCGACATTCAAGATCTGAATGCCATTTTTCCCATCGGTACCAAAAAACCGAATTGGGCGTTGACCGGCGGAGTCGCTGTCAAATATCTGCTTGAATCCGAATTTGTCGGAAACAGAAACTGCCAGCGAAATCATGAAGATGAACGCGAACATAAAGACATGGATGTTGTCGTTTTCGCACCCGGCAAAACCGAACTGGTTTTGGAACATCCTCACGAAATCTATTGGAAGTATTCAGCCGATGACATTGAGCGTTGTGAATACAATTTGCCCTACAATCAAGGACCGGCAGTATTTTGTATTGAGTTTTTAACTCATTACCATTTTGGATTTCCACCGCCTCATATTTCGGAAACGGTTCTTTGTCAAAACAATGGAACCCAAGTTTGGTGCGTCAGCCCCGAATACATTGTCGCCGGCAGGTTGTTCCATTATTTGCCTGTACGCGCAGGAATTGATGATGTCGACTGTTGCCGGTTGAATAAAAAATTCAAACTCAATCCAAACGCCCTGGAAAAAATTGTTCGACGGTCTTCCATGAATTTTTTGAGTCGAGCCCAAATAATCGAGCTTGTCAAAACTTGCGACGGTGCAAAAATCCGGCAATTGGCCGTAGCGGAGCTGTACTCGCGATACCCATTTTTGAAACAATTGGATATCGATCCTAAATACTTGCTCGGCTATTTATTGCTCCCTCCGGAAACATTCACCGAACGCAAATTCATGTCCGCCTTAAAAACCGCCGACTCCATAACGGAACACTGGAAAATGCCTTCCAAAATCGGACTGTTAAATCTGTTTTACAGCCTCGACGATTATGATCGAAAATTCTTATTCGATGAAAAATTCATATCCGGCACACGATTGTCCGGCAGAGAATTACGTTGGATTTTTGAAAATCCGGATGCTCCGATATTCCGGGTTTCATTCGAGTATCTTACTCTTATGTGCGCGTTGAAAGATGAATTTATCCGCTCCGAACAATCTCGGCTGTTTTTCGCCATAGCCAAAAACACGGCCGTAGGATTTATGGAAACCGATTACCTGCACGTCTTCGTTTCGGCAATTCAATACCTGTTGGATCTGAGTCAAGAGTTGCCGGAGCTTCAGGCAAAACACTTTTTGCCTCTCAGTCTGATCATGGACAGAGATGTAACCGAAGGAGCCGTATAATGACGCTCACAATCTTTGCCGCCGATCTCCACGGAAACCGTTTTGCCTTCGAAAAACTCTTTGCCTTGGCAATCGAGCGGGGGATAGACCACGTCATCCTGGGCGGAGATCTGACACCAAAGTGGCCCATTATCCACTTCAACAAAACTTTGGTGCCTTGTCCTCCCCAAAATCTCCACTTTGATGACAACGGCGAAACTTTGGTTGATTACTTGGAAAAAATCGAACCCGCGATAAAAAACCGCAAAACCGAAGCCGAGCGATACTTCGTAAAACTCGGCGGTTACCCGGTTCACGCAGGCGTTTCCAAAGATTGGCAACAGCTGTTGGATGAACAAAAAATACTGCGCAAGCTGACAGGTGGAGGATTGGCAACCACAAACAATCCTCCGATTCTATCAGCCAAAGAATGGGATTTGATTGAATCGCTGATCAAAAATAATTATCCGGTCAATTCACCCGAGTTCAGAGATAATTTGCGTACCGGTCGATATTTAACCATGACTGATGAGCAAAAACGAAAGGCATTCGTGCTTGTCCATGAAATCGCCAAGCTGATAAAAACTGCCGGCGATGAATGCGCGCAATGGTTGCAATATTACGGAATAGAACCGGAAAAATTCACTCTCCCGCAAACCGGTTTGCACAAATTTCTATCCTATTGCTTTGCGGCTGCCAAAAATCATCCGCTCAATCTGCAAATTCGCGAAGCTTCGGCTTTGGGAACCGTAACCGAAAACGCTCAAGTGCGATTTCTCAAAAATTGGCTGGCAAAGCAAATAAAGTCCTTCAAAACAAAACGCCCTTCGGCTCGCGTTTACTTAATTCTCGGCAATGATGACATGGCCGTCTGCGCCCCGGTCGTCGAGCAAATGCACCAAGAAGGATTGATAGTACTCCTCCACGACAGCAGACACGAGCTTGCCGACAACATACAAATCGCTGGATATCCCTATGTCCGTAACAGCGGAGGCCGATTTTATGACGCTTGGGAAAAACCTGAAAACGAAATCTACCAAGATCTGATCGAGCTTGATCGATCCGCAAATCCGCAGAAAACGGTTTACGTTGTACATACTCCGCCGGCTTTCTGCGCTCTTGATGCAAGTTTTGAAAATCAACACTTCGGCAGCCAAGGCATTAGACAATGGCTCGAAGCCGGCCCCAAGCATCTCGTGCTCTCCGGCCATATCCACGAAGCCCCGTTCATAAACGGCGGGATCTGGAAAGAAACGGTCAACGGCACGCTTTGTATGCAACCCGGGGGCTGGCACGATGAAAATCTCTGTGCCGTCATCTTCGACCTCACTCATCCGGAACAATCCGAATGGATCGTTCACCCGAATCTTCTCAAATAATCTCACCAAAACCGCAATCTGCGGTTTTTTTTACTGCCCAGTAACAAGTTCATCAAGACCAAAGTTCATCAAGAGTAATTTTAGAATCTCTTGATGAACTACTGACG
>CAZXFK010000021.1:0-10490 GCA_964640115.1 uncultured Gammaproteobacteria bacterium | reverse complement strand
TCAAGACCAAAGTTCATCAAGAGTAATTTTAGAATCTCTTGATGAACTACTGACGAACTTGTTACTTTCATCTTGATGAACTTAACATGGGTTGCCAATCAATTAAAAACCCTGTATATTACTCCCGCACATTTCATAAAAGGATAGGGGAACCGGAATGAATCCTATGGAAAATTTCTTTCAAATCTTGGCGGCTTTGTTTCTGAAAATTGGACGTTATTACAAAATCAACGTCATTCTGCAATACCGTATCATGATATCAATGGTGGCGCTGGCACAAACATTGATGGTTATGAGCGGATTTTATTTTTTGTCGCGCGATACGGCCATCTATCCGAAATTTGACTTCATTTTGACATTTTTTGTCTATATTTATTTAGGAATAATCACCATATTAACCGCGGTTCAATGGCGATTTGCCGCTGAAAAAGGACAAAAAATAACGCACATTATCAACGAACCGGAAATACCATTACAAGAAAAATTGGATACGCTCACCAGCCGGCGCGAATCTTATGTTAACGCTCTTGTATCCGCACTCTTTTTCAGCTTCTTTTTCTGGTTAGTCCTTAAGCAAAACACCGAATTGGTCGGTATCTTCATGATACCGGCAATCGTGGAAATTTCAGCCAACATCTTGGCAACCTGCTGGGAATTCGCTTTCTTGGCCGAATCCAAACCCGAACTCGCCGAAAACCGATAACTCGGTTTTTTTAATATCATTGACATTTTTGTCGCAACCACGTAAAATCTTGGCGTCCTTAAAAATATGCCTCCAAATCAACCTGCACAAAATCCGGAATCAAAGGACAAATCCAATCAAGGATTAACCGGCTGGGAAGCTCTGGGTTTTGCATGGGAAATGGGCTACACAATGGCCATTCCACTGGTTGCTTTAGCTCTGGGAGGCAGACTCCTTGATCGTTATTTGGATACATCGCCGATCTTTTTACTTATCGGCATCATGCTTTCCATCATAGCTTCCTCGATCCTGGTCGGTATGAAAGCCATGAAAATCATCAACCAAGTCAGCAAAACCTAACCTCCTCCTCACGTTACGAACGTTACGAACGTTATAAACGTTATAAACGTAAGTCGTCACGACGCATATGCTAGCCATCTCCATCAGCCCGGAACTCATCGCCACAATCGCCGGTTTTCCCATTACCAACACCTTGCTGATGGCTGGTGTATTATTTTTTGTAATTCTTTTAATCGTTGGAACAACATTGCGTAATATAGATATCGACAAACCTGCAACAGGCATCGCCGGCATAATGGAAATATTTGTGGAGTTTTTTCTTGACTTCGTTGAATCAATTACCAACGATCGCGCCAAAGCCCTAAGATTTTTCCCCATTGTCGCCACAATATTCTTTATAGTCTTATTGTCCAATCTTCTGGAAGTGGTTCCGGGCATGGGTTCTATCGGTGTTTGGGGAGTGCACCATGGCCAAGTCGCCCTGATTCCTTTCATCCGTTCCCTTTCCGCTGATCTTAACTTTACTTTCGTAGTCGCATTGTTCGCTATGACATCCGTCCAAATAATGGGTATGCGTTATTTGGGATTTTTTGGTTATTGGGGCAAATTCTTTGTCGCTCCATGGCATAAACCGTTTGTCATCGGCAGTTTCGTCGGCCTCTTGGAGCTCGTATCCGAATTTTCCAAAATACTGTCTTTCAGCTTTCGTTTATTCGGCAACATTTTTGCCGGTGAAGTATTGCTTTTGGTCATAGCTTTCTTAATGCCGTTTTTGGCGCCATTGCCCTTCTTGTTTCTCGAACTGTTTGTGGGATTCGTTCAAGCTTTGGTATTCTCAACTCTTACAATCGTCTTCCTTAACATGGCCACCATTAGCCATGAAGATCATGACGAAGAGCATGCTCCACGTGCCGATTACTCCAAAGCCACTTTCGGTGGCAAACAAGGCGGTCTCGCACCCACGAACGGACACAAGTAGGGAATTGCCATGGAATCGCAATCTTTTGCGGTCCCTCTCAATTCCTTACACAAATTAACGACGACTCTAAACAAAAAACAATAACGTCGTAGCGCTAATCAATGTAATCAATTGCTTGTTCTTATTCGAAATACGAAATTCGAAATTCGTGGTTCGATATTCGAAGTTCGTAATTCGTTCTTTATTCTTTATTATTTTTTAAGTTTTATGGAAAACGAAATCGCACACGCAGCATCTTCAAGCATCGAATCCGTTCGCTTGATCGCAATGGCTGCCACAATCGCCGTAGGAGGCATGCTTCCGGCCTATGGTATCAGCAAAATCGGTGCCAAAGCCATGGAATCAATCGGCCGCAACCCCGAAGCCGCTTCCAAAGTCCAAACGGCCATGCTTATCGGCGCCGCCTTTATCGAGGCTATCGCCATTTACGCCTTGGTCGTCGCCCTTATCATCAAATTCGTCTAAATAAGTTACAAGTACCAAGTAGCAAGTTGCAAGAGTGCTTATAAACTCTTGTCACTTGTCACTTGCCACTTGTCACTGTTAAATTAATACTGAAATATATTTAAACAAGGTAATCAAGGTTTATGTCTGAAATGTTTACAAAATTGGGAATTGATTGGCGCGTATTTATTGCGCAACTTATCAATTTCTTGATTCTTTTCCTGATATTGCGTGCTTTTGCATGGAAACCGATTTCCGCGGCATTGGAAGCTCGTCGTGAAAAAATCGCCAAAGGCATCAACAATGCCAAAGATGCGGAAGATAGATTGTTGAGCATCGAAAAAGAAAAAAACGATGTTTTGGCCGAAGCTCGCAAAGAAGCTCATAAAATCATCGATGATGCCAAGCAAAAAGCATCCGTATTAAAAGATGAAAAATTACGCATGGCCAAAACGGAAATCGATAAACAAGTTACCGAAGCCAAAGAAATGCTTGTAGGCGAGCGCCAAGCAACTTACACCGCCTTAAAAAACGATTTAGCCGATTTGATCACCAAAGCTACCGGCAGAATAGTTAAGGATCTGGATACCGAAGCTCATAAAAAACTCATTGATGATGCGATCAAGGATTTGGAAACCGCCTAATTTATGTCAAAAAACGCACGCAACATCAAAGAAATAGCCGAAGCCTGCATCAAAACGGCCGTATCCGAAAACGCTGTCATGCGCGTTATTGACGATCTCAATCTTTTTGGTGAAATGCTGAATATCAAACCAGATCTGATTCGTTTCTTGCAAGATTCATTGATTCCAATCAATAAAAGACTGGAAGCCATAAACAAAACTTTAGGCGAAAATTTTCACTCTTTTTCAAAAAATACCATAGCCCTACTCATTCAAAACAAAGCCATATCGGAAATGGATTCATTCTTACATCAACTGGAATCCGCGGCCCGTGATCACGCCTCGCACTATGAATGCACGATAATCACAGCGATTGAACCCGACAAATCAACAATTAAGAAAATCCAAACGGCTCTTGAGAAAAAATTTCAGGGCACAATCCGCTTAACCTTCACCATGGATCCGACAATAATCGGAGGCATGGTGGTCAAATGCGGAGATTGGGAGTATCAATCAACTATACAATCAAAATTAATGCAATTACACAATCACCTTGTATTTTCCGAATAATATGAAAACCAACGCAACTGCAGCGGCCAAATTATCAGACGAGCTCCAAGAGCAAATCCGATCTTTTACAGCCAAAAGTACAACCGAAGAAACCGGCACGGTTAGAGAAGTCGGCGATGGCATCGCATCCATCAGCGGATTAAAGCACGCCAAATCCATGGAAATGCTTTCTTTTGAAAACGGCGCCGTGGGTGTGGCTCTTAACTTGGAACATGATCGCGTGGGCGCCATGATTTTGGGTGATTATACGGGCATCAAAACCGGTCAAAGCGTTCAATCCTCCGGCAAAATTCTTTCCATTCCGGTTGGCGACGGAGTTATCGGCCGTGTTTTGGATCCTCTCGGCAAACCCCGTGATGGCAAACCCGCTTTTAAAGAAGAAAAAATTTACCCCATCGAAAAAATCGCCGCCGGCGTCATGGCACGCCACCCGGTTGACACCCCGCTCATGACCGGTATCAAAGCCGTAGACTCCATGATTCCGGTTGGACGCGGACAACGCGAACTTATCATCGGCGACCGCCAAACCGGTAAAACCGCCATTGCCGTAGACACCATCATCAATCAAAAAGGCAAAGGCGTTACTTGTATTTACGTTGCTATCGGCCAAAAAGATTCCAAAATCGCCAAAATAGTCGCCAAACTCAAAGAAGTCGGCGCCATGGATTACACGGTAATCGTCACAGCTTCCGCATCCGATCCCGCCTCATTGCAATACATTGCTCCTTATGCCGGTTGCGCCATCGGTGAGTATTTTATGGACAAAGGCCAGGATGCATTGGTTGTTTACGATGATCTCTCCAAACACGCTTGGGCCTATCGCGAAGTCTCGCTGTTACTCCGCCGTCCGCCGGGTCGCGAAGCTTATCCGGGTGATGTTTTCTATTTGCACTCACGCTTGCTCGAACGCGCCGTCCGCCTTTCCAAAGAACATGGCGGGGGCTCACTTACAGCTCTTCCCATTATCGAAACTCAAGCCGGCGATGTTTCCGCTTATATTCCCACCAATGTCATTTCCATCACCGACGGACAAATCTTTTTGGAAGGTGATCTCTTCTATCGCGGTATTCGCCCGGCTCTGAACGTCGGCCTGTCCGTTTCACGCGTCGGAGGCGCCGCTCAATTCGGCATCATGAAAAAAATCGCCGGCCCGGTTCGCCTCGATTTGGCGCAATTCCGCGAATTGGAAGCTTTTGCTCAATTTGCCACTGATCTTGACGATGCCACTCGCAGTCAAATCGAACGCGGACGCAGAACGGTTGAAATTTTAAAGCAAGATCAATACGTACCCATGCCGCTTTCGCATCAAGTTGCATCGCTTTTTGCCGTTACACGAGGACTGTGCGACGAAGTGCAAATCGAAAAGATAACCGAATGGGAGCATGGCATGCACGAATATCTTGATACCAACGCAACGGATCTCCTCAAAGAAATGGAAGAAATCGGCAAACTCACCGAAGAGATCGAAGCCAAATTAACGGAAACCATCAAAAACTGGAACAGTGTATATTTGGCCAACTAAATTATGCCCTCCAATACCAGAGCAATTAATTCGCGCTTAAAATCCATCAAGAACACGCGCAAAATCACCAAAGCCATGGAACTTGTGGCCGGTGCCAAAATGCGTAAAGCTGTTCAGATGACGGTGGACAGCCGCAACTACAGCAAAAACATCAAAAAAATTGTTGATGATATTTTGCCTTTGGTTAATCAAAAATCTCATCCTTTGTTATACGGACGAAAAGAAGCAAAAACATCCATTTTGATTATAGTTGCCTCGGACAGGGGATTGTGCGGATCTTTCAACGCTCAACTTATCAAATCCTGCAAAGAATTTTTAAACACCCGCACCGAACCTGTCAAAATAATCACGGTCGGTAAAAAATCCGAAGGCCCGATGCGTCGGTTGAATCAAGAAATCATGGCCTCATTCGAATCGATTTCCAACGCCCCTTCTTTCGAAAGATCCCAAAGCGCGGGCAAATTGGTTTACGATGAATTCTTGAATAATCGAGCGGATCGTGTCTTCCTTTGCTATGCGGATTTCCGCTCAACCATTTCGCAAGTTCCCACAATTGTTCAATTATTACCGATTATTCCCGAATCCGAGCTAAACACGGAATTAAGCACTGAAGATGAGATCGAAGATCCACGTGAAAAAATGACCGCCTCCGAACGCTTGGCTTATGATCGCAAAAAAGCCGCCAAACACCCGCTGGATTATGAAGTCGTTTTTGAACCGTCACCAAGGCATGTATTGGATCAGATGCTTCCCCGGCTCATAGACACAAGGCTGTATCAAGCTATGCTCGAATCAACCGCTTCCGAACATTCGGCCCGCATGATGGCCATGCGCAGTGCCACCGATTCGGCGGGCGAGATGATCGACTCTTTAACTCTGACATTTAATCGCGCGCGCCAAGCCGGCATAACCGCCGAAATCTCCGAAATCTCCGCCGGCAAAGCCGCGCTAGAATCCTAACCAAACTAACATGACGTCAAACGTCAAATGTCTAACGTCTAATGTTCTAAACCGACCTATGACGTTACACGTTCGACATTCGACGTTTGACGCAAATATTATGCAAGGCAAAATCACACAAGTTATCGGTCCGGTCGTGGATGTCCATTTCGATGGCGAACCTCCCACAATCTACAACGCCCTCACTATTGAACGCGAAGGCGGTAAATTGGTATTGGAAGTGGAACAGCATTTGGGCGAAGGCGAAGTTCGCACCATTGCTATGTCCAGCACGGATGGCCTCGAACGCGGTATGGCCGTTGAAGACACAGGCGCGCCAATCTCGGTTCCCGTGGGCGAAAAAACGCTTGGACGCATGTTCGACGTATCCGGTAATGCTATCGACGGCAAAGGCCCTGTTGGCAATACCAAAACCTATCCCATTCACCGTCCCGCACCCACATTCGCGGATCAATCAACCGAAACCGAAATACTGGAAACCGGTATCAAAGTCGTGGATCTCATCTGCCCCTTTTTGAAAGGCGGTAAGATCGGTCTTTTCGGTGGAGCCGGAGTCGGCAAAACCGTTATAGTTATGGAGCTTATCCATAACATTGCCACCGAGCATGGCGGTTATTCGGTTTTTGCCGGTGTTGGCGAACGTACTCGCGAGGGTAATGCTTTATGGGAAGAAATGAACGAATCCGGAGTTATCGACAAAACCTCATTGGTCTTTGGCCAAATGAACGAACCGCCGGGTGCCCGCGCTCGCGTGGCTTTGAGCGGATTGGCCATCGCCGAATATTTCCGCGACGAAAAAAATCAAGACGTCTTGCTCTTCATCGACAACATTTTCCGCTTCACCCAAGCCGGTTCCGAAGTTTCAGCTTTGCTCGGACGCATCCCATCAGCCGTGGGCTACCAACCAACTCTGGCTACGGAAATGGGTAACTTGCAAGAACGCATCACGTCCACCAACAAAGGCTCCATCACTTCCGTGCAGGCCGTCTATGTCCCTGCCGACGACCTTACCGATCCGGCCCCTGCCACAACCTTCGGTCACTTGGATTCAACCGTGGTTTTAACCCGCAGTCTTGCCGAACTTGGCATTTATCCGGCCGTGGATCCTCTTGATTCATCTTCAACCATCTTGGATCCTAAAGTAGTTGGCGAACGTCATTACAAAGTCGCACGCGGTGTACAAAAAGTCCTTCAGCGCTACAAAGATCTTCAAGACATCATCGCCATTTTGGGTATGGATGAGCTGTCTGAAGAAGATAAGATGACTGTTGCCCGCGCCCGCAAAATCCAAAAATTCTTATCTCAACCTTTCTTTGTCGCCGAAGTCTTTACCAACAATCCCGGCAAATACGTCACACTCGAACAAACCATTACCGGCTTTGAAGAAATCCTCGAAGGCAAACACGACGACAAACCCGAACAATCCTTTTACATGAAAGGCTCCATCGACGAAGTAACCAACTAATAAGCCACAAGCCTCTAGCTACCAGCTTCTAGATGCTTGATTTTCTAGTGGCTGGTAGCTAGTAGCTAGAAGCTATCCTATGTCCCTCCTCAACTTCAAACTCATCACTCCGGAAAAAATCGCTTTTGAGAAAAAAGTATCACAAGTAACCCTTCCCACAATGGATGGTGAGATTACGATACTGCCAAATCACATTCCTTTGGTTGCGGAACTTGTGCCCGGAGTGGCGATGTTAAGAGAACATAATCACACCGAAGACGTGGCCGTATCCGGCGGATTTATCCAGGTGGATGCCGAAGGCAATGTCACGGTTCTTGCCGATACGGCCGAAAGGGGAGAGGATTTGAATCTCAAAAATATCGAACAAGCCAAAGCCCGCGCCGAACAAGTCATGCGCGAATCAGCTCGCGGTGATGACGAAGCTTTTGCCCGTGCGGCCGCCGAATTGGAGCGCGAACTGGCTCGTTACCGCGTAGCCCGCAAATACAAAGCCAATGCCGGCAAACCCCGCATCGACACGGGCCCCGATTCCGGTTTGACAGACGACACCGGAACAGTCTAAATGTAGAGATAAATTAAAAATGTAAAATTAAGAATTAATAATGAAGGTAACGCTTCGCGTATATTAAATCATATTTTAATACCGAAGGTCTCCAAAATTCTTAATTCATAATTCATAATTCTTAATTTTTAATTTTTTTCAGATGAGATGTTTCCTTGGCATTCCTGTTCCGCCCGATTGCCGCGAACAAATACGAAACGCTTGGCACATCAGCGAAGAAGAGCGTCCGTTTTTAAAATTATTGGATCCGGGCCAATGGCATATTACATTGGCTTTTTTTGGTGATGTTAAATACGAAAATCTTTTGCAATTATCACAACTCATCAATAATGCTTTGGAAACACCTCCCGCGGGCGCATTTGCCATAACTCAAATCGAAACTTTTCCGGCCAAACGACCAGTATTATACGTCGCCACTTGCGAACCCGAACAACCGATCGCTTGGCAAGAAACGGTTGCGCATGTCCGCGATATGGCTTCCTTAATAGCTCCGCAAATAGATCGCAAGCCCTGGATGCCTCACGTCAGCCTTGCCCGTGCTCGCTACAAAAAACAATTGGATCAATTCGAAATGTCACTCGAAGGCGTGGGCTGGGTTCCCGAATTCGCCACCCTCTACTTGAGCGAACTCACCACCGCCGGCCCCAAATACACCCCACTGCACGAATACCGACTCAACAATTAATTACGAATTACCAATTAACAATTACAAATTTATGAGGCCTCTGGCATTAATTATGATATTATCCCGAAAGGGATTCCAACATTAATAATTGATAATCGTTAATTGGTAATTGAAGTTATGACTTTCTCCGTCTTCAACCTCATCATCCACGGTTACAGCCTGCAACGATTAGTGCAAGAAGTTTTAACGCGTGCGAGCATGAAGCAACCAACATGGATAGTAACCGCCAATCCCGAAATTTTATTATACACCAAAAAAAATTCCCTCTATTGGGATACACTGCGCCAAGCCGACATTCGCTCTATCGACGGATTCGGCCTACAGCTGGTTGGATGGCTTAAAGGAGCCCGCGGATCGCGTGTTACGGGCGTAAAATTGGCCGATGAGGCTGTTAAACTTTGTGTTAAGCAAAACTGGACGTTGGTTTTGGTTGGAGGCAAAAATGGCGCAGCTGATAAATCCGCTTGGATGCTCCGCAAACGCCATCCCGAACTCAAAGTCTTCGCCGAAGACGGGGGGAACGTCTCAATCGAGGGCATAGCCGATGAGGCGGGTGAATCAGCCATAATTCGCACCCAAGAATACGAAGCCGATGTCATCTTGGTTGCTTTTGGCCACCCCAAACAAGAATTCTGGATCAATCGCTATAAAAACAGATTCCCAACCGCCAAACTCTTCATCGGCGTAGGCGGAACTTTCGATTTCTGGTCCGGTAACACAAAACGTGCTCCAATCTGGATGCAAAAAATAGGACTGGAATGGCTATATAGACTCATAATCGAGCCCAAACGCTGGCCGAGAATATTGAACGCAGTATTCATCTTCCCTCTAAAAGCAATTTTCAACAAATAAGCCCAATCAACCTACGTAGGGATAAACTTTATGTTTATCCGCACTTAAATAACTCTTGTCAGTTGTTAGTCATTGGCTGTTAGTCATATAGACTTGACAATTTTGATATTTATTGCTAAATTGAGCAATTCTTTCACAAAAAGGAGAATCTCATGAAAATCGACTCACCCAACTGGATCGACGGCGTATGCATCAAGCATGGCGTCCCCGAAACACCCTGCCCGGCTTGTTTGGCCGAGTCGGACGATGAAGTGGAATTTATCGTAAATGAAAGCGATATCGATGTCTGCCGTGCGGAGAAAATCCCGCTAACAAACCTTGTCCCCGTGAGCTTTCAAAACCCAAAATTCAGACAATCGTTCTAGAAAGGTATTTCTCATGGAAGAAAAGGCGATTAGCGAGTTCCACGCCCGCATCTTGAAGCAAAAAAAAGATAATGAGCTTCTTAAGAAAGAACTGATTGACGATCTTCGAAGAGCCGTACCCGCCAACCTCAAGTATGCCATATTTGGTATGGGTATTATCGAAGAAGTAGTCAACAAAGGCATTGGTGATCGTAAAATCGAAGCTTGTGACAGTGCTCATTACGGTTTTAAGGACTGGAGCGAATTCGTCAGCCGCTTTGACGGCCTTAAGCGGGCTTGGGCCGGAGTTATCACGGTTTCACTGCAATGGAACCACAATGATAGCTTTTATCTGATATGTGAAGCCACCTCATAACCTCTTTTACTGGTGCGCAATTACTACACCGCCTCTCCCGGCGGTATTTTTATTGAATTGACGTTCCACATTTGACATTAGACGTTTGACGTTAGACGTTGGACAAGCATAGTATTTTCACGTAAT
>CAZXFK010000020.1:0-15077 GCA_964640115.1 uncultured Gammaproteobacteria bacterium | reverse complement strand
CAAAATCCACAAAATCATTTGGTACCCGTAGTTCTCGGCGGACAAGTTAAATACAATTTGAACGAATTAAACATTTCATGCATCCAAGCCCCGGGATTCATCAGCGATGCAGAGTTAATTTGGCTTTATCAAAATTCAACCGTCCTTCTTTACCCATCTTGGTACGAAGGATTCGGTCTGCCTCTGCATGAAGCCTCTCAATTCAACACGTCCATCATCGCTTCCTCTGCCGGCGCCTTATCCGAAACCGCTCCGCCAAATACGATCCTCTGTCATCCTGCGAAAATTCATGAGTGGGTTGGAGCGCTGGAAATCACCCAATCCCGCACATTGCGGGATGTCCCTCTTTATTAAAGAGGGTTGATAGAAACAGCAGTTTAGTGACACACATCTCAATTTATCAGAGAGCTATTCATATAATCTGATATTTGTCTGCATACAAAATCAAATTCAAAATCTACCTGATGATTAGTAAAACGTAATACCGTGAGTCCATAATTTCCAAGAACTTCCGTCCTTTCCTCATCATACTTTTGATGATACTCACTAAAATGGTGCCCTCCATCCAATTCAATAACAAGTTTTAATTTTGGACAGTAAAAATCAACAATAAATCTATCCAATGGCTTTTGTCGATAAAAATGTACTTTTTGTAATCGCAAAAATTGATACCACAATTTATTTTCTTGAGACGTCGCATTATTGCGATAAACTCTTTAAGTCGGGATTATAGGGCAAATGACGACCATTACAAATAAATCTAGCCATATTGAATATATTATCACACACCAACCGGTAACACAGAACAATTCTCACAATACACAACAATCAGTTAACCCTCTTTTAATAAAGAGGGATATCCCGCAATGTGCGGGATTGGAAGATTTCCGACAACCCTCTTTAGTAAAGAGGGACATTCAACGCAAAGCGTTGAATTGGGTGATTATTGACAAATTTGTCATTTTTTGCTATATTGACGCATTATTCATAACGTGCGTAAATATAAAAGACCCTCTTTTTATTCATTAAATTTTAGCTAAATTTAGCAAAATATGAGCAATATTTTAAAACGCGTTTCTGTGACAGCTCTTGCCATGACCATGCTTGCCATGGGTCTTGCAGCCATCACAAACGCCGCCTCGGCCCAAACCGGCCCTTGGCAATGGTCTGATATTTCAGACAAATTAAACGTTCGCGAAAACCGCCCTGTTTGGGCAAGCGCCTTCGCACACCCTTATTGGTACCTTACCGATGGCCAAGAGCTCTACACGGGCGGCCATGTCTGGAAGACTGATGGATCAGTCATGACAGATATCACAGCCGAGGTAAGAAAAGCAGGCTTAAACCGCGTAGATGACATTGTCACCGATGGTACAACCGTTATATTTCTTAAGAACGTAGTTTCAGCCACACGTAACTTCGAGGCCTTATCTTATAAAGATGGTACTTGGGGTTATCCTGCCTACACATGGCAAAACCGTATGGATACCAACGACTCGATCGCATCCATCAACGGTAAAAACGGTGTTTGGATAATCACAACATCCAAAGGTAAAATTTTGACCTGGAACCAAGCCAACAATTCAATAAACGAAATTACTTACAACGATAAGTACTCATCTTCGTTTGGTAGCATGCTTTACTCTGTACGCCACACATCGCCGATAGACGGTCATAACGGCTTCATCGCTCCCGTCGCATTACCGGTCGGAGACCAATGGCTCATTGCTTATCTAAGCAACAACGGATTAATGCGCGTCTGGAAAGTCAAACTTTTAAACGGACAATCCGTAGAAAGCAATTTGGATATTACCGGTCAATTCGAATCCATGCAGAGTTTGCAGGCCGCCGCTTCAAACGGATCGCAAATTTTATTTGCGGCTTCCCGTTATCAAAATACATCGGCCAATAAAGTCTACTTATACGATGGCGTAAACGTAAAAGATGTAACCGCGCCCGCTGCCGGTGTTCCGTTTACAAGTTGGAACAAAACATTGATCGGCTCTAACGGCAAATCTTGGATGATATTGAACGGCAAAGATTTAATTCGTTTCGACGGATCTCAATTTGTCGCCTATGGGCAAACCCGCGATTATTTTGTCACGGTTTCCGGCGATTTAAACGGACGCTTTTTATTGGGTGGTGCAGTTTCAACCATGGGATCAATAAACCCAACATCACCTCTCACAGCCAAATTGGTTCGCGTTGATGAGTCAACCGGCTACGTAGCGGTTCCTCCGGTTACACAAACCTCTAATTGGGTTTGGTCAACCATGAGCGTTTCACACAATCAACACAATCTTTATCACGGCCAATCATCCAATATTAACATTAATAGCGGATCTCCCAATGGCATCAATCGCATCGAAATCTGGTTAAACGGCAATGTCGTAAAAACTTGCCAAAGCACAACTTGCGATTACACAATTAACGGCAGTTCTTATCCCAAAGGCAGCAAAGTGGCTTTTAACGGCCGTGCCATAGATACAAAAGGCCACGAAGCATGGACATGGTTGGGCGAATACTCCATTCCGGTGGATGATTACACCTATAACAATAATTACAATACATCCAATAACGGCATAACGACTTGGTTTGATTCGAATACCGTCAAAACAACATTGGCACGTAACGAATCTCGTAACATCACCTTTTATGGCAATGCCAATCAGGGTTTAAATCGTTTGGAGCTTTACGCCAATAACGCACTTATCGGTACTTGTGATTACAACAATGCTTATGGCAATCAATCTTGTACCAAAACAATTTACGGAAGCAATTACTCCGCGGGACAAAGCGTAACCTTCAAGGTAAAAGCCGTCGACAAAAACGGTTATCAAAACTGGTCCGGTTCTATCAGCTTTAACATCCAAGATGATGGATCTAATAACAGCAACGATAATTACGTAAACTCATGGATGTGGTTCGAACCGTCAGACACAAATTTTGCGGATGGCGAAAGCTCAACCATCAAAGTTCAGGCTGTTGCGGATAACGGTTTAAGCAAAATCGAAGTTTACGCCAATAACAGCTTAATCAAAACTTGTAATTACAGCCGTGCGTACGGAACTCAAAATTGTGAGGTTACAATCTACGCAAATAATTACAGTTCAAATTCCACAATCAACATCTACGCCCGAGCCACCGATTATTTCGGCCGAACGGACGTAACCGACACAATGTCGCTTTACCGCAATGGATCTAACAACAATAACACCGGTACCCAAGTTTACTCTTGGATGTGGCTCGACCCATCAGATACAAACTTGAATCAAAACGAAAGCAAAACGGTAAACGTTGGTGCTTCAGCCGATTCCGGTTTACAAAAAATCGAAATCTACGCGGATGGCGGTTTAAAGAAAACTTGCACTTACAATCGCGCTTACGGCAATCAACAATGCTCGGTTGCGATTTACGGCAATGATTTTACACCCAACCGCAACATCAACATCTTTGCCCGCGCTTTCGATTACAACGGACGCATGGCACAGACATCCTCACAAAATGTTTACGTCACAGGTACAAACGATAACAACAATAACGACCAAAACAATATTGATGGCAACTTAACTATTACCAGCAATCGTGACAGTGGTTACACCAACTACGATCAAATCACATTCACGGCCAACGGTTCAGATACGAACGGCATCAATAAGATCGAAATCTTAGTAAACGCCCAAGTCGTCAAAACTTGTAACGGAGTCGGCACCTGCTCTTATGTGGGCGGTCCTTACAACACCGAAACCGTCAGCTACGGCGCCAACCTCTACGACAACCTCGGAAATCGAACTTGGACAGGATACAAAACGATCTACAAAAAATAAGACATTAAAACAAATTGTCTAAAGCCGTAATCAAGCTTCAGATAATATTCAAAAAACCGCTATTTATAGCGGTTTTTTGTTACAAATCACAGCTGACAATCCTTGACAATTCCCCATTTTCCTGCTAAAGTTCCCCCATACTTCGCGCCACAAAAATCCAACTTTTTTGCTCCTCAAATAAGTTCGCAATAAAATATCTAAAGATAAAAATCGCGAAGCGATAACAAACATTTTTCATTTTTAATTTTGCATTTTTAATTGTATTTTTAGTAGTATGTTTTCCCAATTATTTCGTTGGGGCTTGATGTACGGCGCGCTGATCCAGTGCTACACCGATATCGGCTTAAACGATCTGGGAGATCACGCTTCTCATCTCTTCGCCTCAAATTAATCTACTTTGGCGCCCGAGCTTTAGCTCACACGCATAAAGGAGTGAACCAAAACCCCGTAATCGGGGTTTTGTGTTTTTAGCGCGGTATAATTTCTCCGGATTGACATTTTTACCGTATCAGGCAATGTATCCATATTATGAAACGCATTCTTGCTTTGATTTTAATCGCCTGCATTCTTTTTCCCTCCGGTACGCAAGCGAGCAACTGGCTCGATAGATCTGCGGAAATTCCCGCAACCGTATTGGATGGCTATGTTGATCTGCCATACCTCTCTTTCGTGCAAAGCCGAGGTAGCGATTGGTTGGCCGGAAATCCCAATCGCTTATTTCACGTATTGCCCGATAAAATCATTGACCTGACTCCGGATTTAATGAAATTCGGTTTCAGCAACATCAGACAAATCTCTACGGATGGCAGCGGTTGGATAATTTTGGGCGATGCGCATGTTTGGCAAACGCAACCTGATTTGGCCATGCATTATGATGGCATGTATTGGAAAAACATCAGCCATGTCATTCGTTCCATTCCTCGTGACGAATGGATTGGTGATGTGGCCGGCAAACAAGGAATGTGGTACATCGCCACAAACAAAAATCTTTACGGATGGCACACGGCTTTTGACGAACCCGTAAAAATTCAAGTTCCTGAAAGTTTTTTGGAACCGCGCGCTTCCGAGTTGCGTTTGCATTCCGTTTTACATGGCTGGATTATCGAATTCGAACAAAAAAACGATCCCAAATCATTGGCTCTCGGTCAAACCGTTATTGAAAAAAGATTTTTCTTTTTTGATGGACAAAATTTCAACGAAATCACTTCAGCCTTGGACAATCCCAGCTCTTACGCAACCACCGGAACCAACGGTCATGATCTGCTTGTCATAAGCGTCTCGATAACTCCGGAACGCTTTCAATATCACGCCAAAACTACCAACGGTAAAAACTTTTCCGATAACGATAAAAAAATCTCTCCGATTCTTCCTCGTGATATCTTGCCCACTTCACAGCTTTTTTTAAATCAATCAAAAATTATCTGGACAGGCTCCGCATGGCTGATAATTTCTCCGTCGAATCAAACCGCAATTTGGCATCCGGCAACAAACGCCAAACTCCTTCCGCCGACAACCGATACATTCATTAATGCCGGCTACGGAAAAAACGGCATCGTATTATTAACCGGATACAAAAACAATCAAGGAACATTGACTCCTCGATTGGTACAATTTCAACCTTGATGTTACCGATTATTCTATCGGCACTTCTTTTTGATCACGATAATAATTCAGCTCTTCCGCTAGTAAAACATCATCGATTACTTCACCGTTAAAATAAACTCTGTCTTCAAAACGTGTTATTTTTGAGTATAATTCTTCTTGCAACATCGTAGGTAAATTTGCCGCGCATTCACGCAGCGAAACCATAACATCTTCAAATTTATTCAATTCATTTTCTCCCTCGGTCAAAAAACGCTGTAAACGCCCTTTATTCGCCAACCAATAATCCTCCATCAGCTGATGCCTGACATGCTCGATTTCCATTTTTTCATCATCACTGAAAACGATATCAACATCATCATCTTTAAACATTTCCGCAATCGTTTCCGCTTCACCCGAAGCTTTGTACTTACGCATTTTTAATGCAGTCGACCTGCGCACCGAATTTTCAACTCGAGCCCATTCCACTCCCGCTCCTTCGCCCGCAAAGAATATGGTTAAACCATAACGAACCGGAAAAATAACTTTCGCAAATTCTTTGGTAAAATTTTGCAATTCAACCGCTTCCAAACTTTTTCCATCATCATAATCGGCAATAAAAGAATCCGCATGTTTGCGGTATTCGGCATCCGCAAAAGCCAACCAACGAGATAAAAAATTAATCATCTCTCTTTTATCCGACAAATCAAGGTATAAATCCGACATATAGAGCATTATAACACGTAACCCGTAAACGCATGTAACATATAGCATGTAACATGTAACAATTTTGGGTTATTTTAGCCAAATATCTCCACCAACCCCCTAGCTTCATGCTACAAATTACAAGTTACATATTACAAGCTACATGTTACAAACTACATGCTACATGCCGCCTGCTTTCCTTGCCAAAAATCGCATTTTACTGTACCCTCTACACACTTACATAAATATACGCTTTTTATGAATTCGGCTGTCCGATTCAAAAAAGCGGCTCGTTCGCCCCGCCTTGGTTGGCCCGGCGACATGGGTTAATCAAAACTGTCTTATGACAACCTCAACCAAACAAGAAGAATTGAATAAATTATTGGAGGATAATAAATACCTCGCATATCCCAACGTGGGAGATGTTGTTCACGGCACCGTTATCAGCGTCGGACGCAACGAAATACGCGTTGACTTGGGCGGATTAGCCATGGGCATTGTTCGCGGACCCGAGCTTGATCCAAATATGATCTTGACTGTTGGCGACGAAATCGACGCCACGGTCGTGGAGCTTGATAACGAATTCGGTGAATTGGAACTTTCCTTAAAAGGAGCCGGCCGCAAAAAGACTTGGGATAAAATCAAAGAAATTTTTACCAGCGGCGCCGTTATTCCGGTTCGCATCTTGGAAGCCAACAAAGGCGGTCTCATTGTCCGTCTCGAAGGCATCTCGGGCTTTTTACCGGTTTCACAACTCTCTCCCGAGCATTATCCCCGCGTTCAAGGCGGTGAGAAAAATAAAATTCTCGAAAAACTCAAAGATCTTATCGGTAAAGAAATGGACGTTAAGGTCATTGATGCCAACGAAGAAGAAGGTAAATACATCGTTTCCGAAAAATCGGTTTGGGAAACACGCCAAGAATCGGTTATCTCCAAATACAAAGTCGGCGATATCGTGGAAGGCGGAGTTACAGCCGTTACGGATTTCGGCGCATTTGTAAAATTCGATGCCAATCTGGAAGGCTTGGTTCATATCAGCGAAATAGCCTGGCAACGTATCGATGATCCGCGCGACGTACTCAAAGTCGGCGATCGTGTCAGAGCCGAAATCTTAAACATCGAAGGTTCCAAGATCTTCTTGTCCATGAAAAAACTGATGACCGATCCTTGGCAAGATGTGGGTCATAAATATAAACTCAATCAATGGGTGCAAGGCCGAGTTCTCAAAATCAATCCGTTTGGATTATTCGTGGAGCTTGATCCGGATATCCACGGCTTGGCTCATATCAGCGAATTGGCCGATAAGCCTGTGAAAGATGTTAACGAAATTGCCCGCGTTGGAGACGAATTCGATTTCCGAGTCGTATCCATCGATCCTGACAATCATCGCTTGGGCTTATCACTGAAAAAAGAGAAGGAAACCAAGGAAGAAGAAGTAAAATAAATTCAGGCAATAAAATCCGCTCCAAGCAATTGGGGCGGATTTTCAAAATCCACCAAATAAGCTCGACAAAAATCATTATATCCTCTATATTAAGCGTATTATGTCTCAAACAACACGAAACATTATCATTTTTATAGCAGCCTTCATAATTATGGGCGGTTTATTGGCCACCATGAATTTGGAACAAAAAGACCGCACCGATTTGGCGACATTGGCGGCACGCGTCGAACAAAACGAAGTCACATCTCTTTCCATCAGTGGCGACGAAGTCGAAGCTGTTTTTAAAGACGGTTCAAAAACGATTGTCATGAAAGAACCCGGCGATTCACTGTCCACTATTTTCAGCAATTACGGAGTTGATCCGCAAAAACTTCGCGAAATCCCCACCGAAGTCAAAGAACCCAGCGGATTCAATTATTGGGCGGCATTAATCATTCCCAACTTATTGCCTATTCTCTTGCTGATTGTTTTATTCTGGTTTTTCTTCCGTCAAGTGCAAGGTCAAAACAATCGCGCCATGCAATTCGGACAATCCGCCGGACATGAAATTCAAAAAGATGGCAAAGATAAAATAACTTTTAAAGATGTGGCCGGAGTCAAAGAAGCTAAAGAAGAATTGTTGGAAGTTGTGGATTTTTTGAAGCACCCCGATAAATTTACCAAATTTGGCGCCAAGATTCCCAAAGGAGCATTGCTAATGGGATCTCCGGGTACGGGCAAAACTTTACTTGCACGCGCCGTGGCCGGCGAAGCCGACGTCCCCTTCTTCCACATAAGCGGTTCCGAATTCGTGGAAATGTTTGTTGGCGTTGGAGCTTCTCGTGTTCGTGATTTATTTACGCGAGCCAAAAAAAACTCGCCATGCATTGTCTTTATCGACGAAATCGATGCCGTTGGCCGTCAAAGAGGCTCCGGATTGGGCGGCTCTCATGATGAACGCGAACAAACCTTAAACCAAATTTTGGTGGAAATGGATGGTTTCGAGCCCAATGCCGGCGTCATTGTTATTGCGGCAACAAATCGCCCTGATGTTTTGGACCCGGCTCTGCTTCGCCCCGGCCGTTTCGATAGACGCATAGTTTTGGATCCGCCCGATATCAACGATCGCGAAGCCATTCTCAAAATTCATGCTAAAAAGAAACCCCTCGCCAAAAACGTTTCATTACGTAAACTCGCCGAACGCACTCCGGGCTTCTCTGGTGCTGATTTGGCCAACCTCATGAACGAAGCCGCTATTCTGGCCGTACGCATCAACAAAACATCCATCACCGAAGATGAATTATTGGAATCCATTGAAAAAGTCATGCTTGGCCCGGAAAGAAAAAGCCACGTCATGAACGAGGAAGAACGCAAAATCACCGCTTACCACGAAGTCGGCCATGCATTGGTTGCACATTTGTTGCCAAACTCTGATCCGGTCCAAAAAATCAGCATCATTTCCCGCGGTAGAGCCGCAGGCTACACCATTAAAACCCCAACCGAAGACAGACGCATGCGCAGAAGCCAAGAATACGCCGAAGAGCTGGCCATGATGCTGGGCGGATACGCGGCCGAACAAATAATTTTTGGCGACATAACAGCCGGAGCATCTTCTGACATGCGCGAAACCACCAACCTGGCCCGCAACATGGTTACTCAATGGGGCATGAGCAAAATTTTGGGTCCCAGAGTCTACGGCGAAAAAGAAGAAATGATTTTCCTTGGCCGTGACATCCACGAAAATCGTGACTATTCCGAAAAGATAGCCGAAACCATCGACGCCGAAATCGACAAATTGATCGGTACCGCTTTGCAAACCGCCAAAGATCTGATCAACAACAATCGCGAAGCCATGGACAAGGTTTCCAAAGAACTGCTCAAAGTTGAAACCATGGAACGCGAAGTCTTTTACAAAACCATCGGCATTCCTCCGGCCAACCCAAAAAACAAACTTCCCGATCCCAAACCATCCGAAAAACCGGAACCCCAAAAAACCGCGTAAAGCGGTTTTTTTAATAACGGAATAACGTAAATAAACGTTATTTACGTTAATAACGTTCATAAAGTTCATAACGAGTTCAGTAGTTAAGTTAAAAGTTCATCCCACTACGCCCTTCCACGTGTCAGGGCTACGCGGGACGAGTCAAGCTCAAAGTTCATCAAGAGTAGCCTAAGTGACTCTTGAGAAAACTCATTAGCGGCTCAGATTCTTAGATTCTCAGATTCCTAGATTCCCAGTCCCCATTTCCCAGCCCCTAATCCATTGTTCATCGCTCAGCTTCTTAGATTCTTAGTTCGTAGTTCGTAGTTCGTAGTTCGTAGTTCGTAGTTCGTAGTTCGTAGTTCGAGGTTCGTGGTTCGAGGTTCGTGGTTCGTAATTCGTAGTTCGTAGTTCGTAGTTCGTAATTCGTGGTTCGAGCTTTGCGATTTGCATTTCGTTGTTCCCTGTTCTCCGTTATGTTATAATTCATGCATATGTTAAAAAAGAAAAAATTCATCCCAGATGATAAACCGATTTTCCGTGATGTGATTCCTCAAGCTTTGCGTTTTGCCTGGACTCACCCCAGCCATTGGCTATTGGGTATCTTTGCCGCAATTCTTTTTTCCGGCGGAGCTCTCGATATTTTTTTACGATTTTGGAATTCCGTGCAACAACAAGGCAACGAAATCTACGTAGGCAACACAATAGGCACTCTTTGGCGCGCCGCCGAATTATCCAGCGTTACAATTCCCTGGATGGGTTATGTTAAAGGCGTTTTAGCCATAGCATTTTTTCTGGTTATCTTGGTTGCCATTTTGGGATTTTCTTGCTCCTGCCAAGGAGCACTGGTCCATGCAATCGGAACCTACAAATCCAAAAAACCAAAATCCTTCAAATCAGCTTTAACAGTTGGCGGAAGAGCCATTGTACCCATAGCCATCCTTAATTTGATGCTGTTAACTTTTATTTGGATTGCTCGTTTCGGTGTTTCATATCCTTTGGCAATGATCTTGGGAAATGACAGTGCGCTTTACACGGCTTTTTACATGTTCTCATTTGTAATCTTTTCCATCCTTACTCTGGGTTTGGGAGTTTTACAAATTTACGCATTAAACGCCATCATCCTGCAAAATGCATCTTTAACACAAGCCTTGGAAAGAGCATGGAAGCTTATGCGCGAACATTGGTTGGTGACCATCGAAACCATTATCCTTCAATCGCTCATCATAATAGCCATGGCATTGGCGGCAACTTTTGCCGGTTTGATACTTACCTTCCCCGCCATAATCTTGTTTGTTTTCTCATACCTGAATGCCAGCATCAATCTATTCTATATCAGCTTGTTTTTATTTTTCATCATCACACTCGCGTTCGCACTGTTTACCACCGGCTTTACCGTAGCCTTCCAATACGCAACCTGGACAATGATGTTTCATAAATTTGGAGAAGGAGGAGTTGTTCCCAAAATCCACCGTTTATTCAGATCCTTCTTTAAATCATAAACATTTTGTCTTAGCGAGTTATGCCAACACTGAAAAAGCCCAAGACTCCTTCCATAGAGGATCTGTTTAAAAAACAAACCGATGAATCAATTACGGTAAAAACCGTTAAGCCCGGTTTTGTTAAGGGCGCACCGCTCGCAAAAACAAAAGATAAAAAAGAAAAAAGTCCTTCCGAAATGAGCCAGGTTGAACTTTTGGATTTTAAACGCAAGGAAATTCAAACATCCGACATCGAACGCAAAGCTCAAAAAGAAGCCGAGCAAAACGCTTTACCATACATAAACTTAAAAGGATTCCCTGTTTCACCGGAAGCTTTAACTTTAATCAACCAAGATGAAGCGGTGACCAACAATGTGATTGCATTCGCCAAGCTTACGGATGATATTCGAATCGCCACCAACAAACCCGGCGAAGAAGTTAATCAAATCGCCGAGCGTTTAGCCAAAGCCCACCTTGCCGATGTACAAATTTATTATTGCTCGGCTCAAAGCATCAAATACGGCCTTGATCTTTACGAATATCTTCCAAAGATAATAGCTTCACAAACCGGAGTTACTATCGAATCGGATAAACTGAAAGAATACGAATCCGCAATCTCCAATTTTCAAGAATTACAACAACGATTGGAATCCGCCACCACCACCGACTTGGTCAGTTTGATTTTGGCTGCCGCGCTTAAAGGCGGAGCTTCGGATATTCACATCGAAGCCGAGGAAGAAGCCATTAAAATACGCCTACGCGTCGACGGCATCTTGCACGAAGCGGCCAGCATCAACAAAGATAAATGGAAGTTGATAATCTCCCGTATCAAACTTTTAGCCGGAATGAAAATCAACATCACTTCCGTCCCCCAAGACGGCCGCATCACGATTTTTCTTACCAACGAAAAAATTGAAATCCGCGTTTCAACCTTGCCTACCGCCTATGGAGAGTCAGTGGTCATGCGTCTGCTTCGACCAAAATCCATATCACTGGATTTCGAAGAACTTGGCGTGCGTGGTTTGGCTTGGGAACGTCTAAAAACCGAAATCGAACGCCCCAACGGCATGATTGTTACCACCGGCCCCACCGGTTCCGGTAAAACCACTACCCTTTACGCCGTACTGAAAAAACTCAACACTCCGGAAGTAAAAATCATCACTCTGGAAGATCCTGTCGAATACAAGCTTACGGGTATCAACCAAAGCCAAATCGATCACGCCAAAAATTACACTTTTGCCAAAGGCTTACGCTCCATCCTCCGCCAAGATCCGGACATAGTCATGGTCGGCGAAATCCGCGACACTGAAACGGCCGAAATAGCCACGCAAGCGGCACTGACCGGTCATTTGGTTATCTCCACCATCCACACAAACAACGCCGCCGGCGCTATCCCCCGGTTTCTTTCCATGGGCGTCAAACCGTTTTTCTTGGCTCCGGCTTTAAACTGTGTCATCGGCCAAAGACTGGTGCGCCGTTTATGCTCGGAATGCAAAGGCCCGGTAGTTTTGGATGCCGCATTGCAAGCCGAAGTCGCTGAAACCATAAAAACCATTCCCAAATCCGCCAATATAAAAATCGATCTGGACAACATGCAGTTTTACGGCCCAAGCGAAAAAACCAAAACCTGTAAAAAATGCAATGGATTAGGTTACAGCGGGCGTATGGGTATCTACGAAATTTTTACCATGA
Organism: uncultured Gammaproteobacteria bacterium; assembly: GCA_964640115.1. Classification (GTDB taxonomy): domain Bacteria; phylum Patescibacteriota; class Patescibacteriia; order 2-12-FULL-60-25; family 2-12-FULL-60-25; genus MWCR01. The sequence goes on along the minus strand of CAZXFK010000020.1, from coordinate 2,387 downwards.
ACAAAGAAATAGAACACATGATTTTGGGATCAAATGTATCCGAGTATGACATGCTCGAGGTTGCGCAAAAACATGGTATGGTTACAATGACACAAGACGGTTTACTAAAAGCTTTGGACGGCATAACTTCGGTCGAAGAAGTCCTCCGCGTAGCCGGTATCGAAGCCATCACCGAAGAAGCGGACGACACCGAGATAGATGCGCAACGTCAAGAGATACCGTCCGAACCCGAAGCCGCTTCATAAAAAGAAAAACGTTTATCAAGTCTAAAGTTCATCAAGAGCAACCACAGTTACTCCTGATGAACTTTTTTACTTTAAACTTGATAAACTTATTATTGTATTTCAATCTTGACTCGAATAAGTTCTTTTTGCTTTTTTATCCATTTCTCGACGCGCTCCGGCCATTCAATAATCATCACAGTCCCCGACTCCATCAACTCCTCATCCAAATCCAAAGCCAGCAACTCACGTTCATCCTCAATCCGATACGCATCAACATGCACCAATCTTTTGACGTTCGACGTTTGACGTTCGACGTTTGACGTTCGACGCTTGACGCTGTAATTCCTGATAAGTGCGAAAGTGGGGCTAAGCGCTCGCCTCGACACTCCAAGTTGCTTGGCAATATATTGCGTTAAAGTCGTCTTCCCCGCACCAAGATCACCATGCAAAGCAATCACCATACCCGGCTTCATCTTGGATATTAAAAACTCCGCGACATTCTCCCAGTCACTCATTTCATCAACCTTAATGACTTTCTGCGTCTTTTTATAATTTATTGTAACTTTTCGAGGCATAGTATATTATCTGAACCTTGATTCGCCTGAATAAATGATTACAAACCGATTTTCAAATTGTATAATTTTTCTTAAAATTTCTTTACATTTGACGTTCGACATTTGACGTTAGACGTCAAATAATCAAGTTAATTAGGTTGGTAATCGGTTTTTAAATCAAGGTTCAGATAGTAAGAAATCCAGCTAATCAAAATAATCGTGTGAATCAAAGTTCAGACAAGCTATAAATCTAGCTCCGGCTTTGCATCAACTTTTTGCCATTTGGGTAATTTTTTATTTGCCAAAATATTCCACATTCCAGCCGCCGCTATCATAGCCCCATTATCAGTATGCAAACCTTTGGCCGGTTTCAAAAATGTAACATCAGAACATTTTATCTTCAAAGCTTTCTTCAACTCAACCTGCAGCATCTTATTCGCCGAGACGCCCCCAACAACAGCAAAAGCCTTTGGCTTTGTCTTAAGAGCCGCCCTCACTGTCTTGGCAACCAACACCTCCACAATCCCCGCTTGTATCGAAGCACACATATCCGCCAGCATCTTTCCTTCAATTCTGCGTTTGATGTTCGACGTTCGACGTTCGACGAGTATCCTTACCGCTGTCTTAAGACCCGAAAAACTGAAATCCAGCGACGGATCATGCAACATTGGCCTTGGTAGATTGTAAGCTTTAGGATTACCATCAAGCGCCAGTTTGGAAAGTTTGGGCCCGCCCGGATATTCCAATCCCAACATCTTAGCCGTCTTATCAAAAGCCTCGCCCGCCGCATCATCTCTGGTTCGGCTCAAAATCTTATATTTCCCAAAATCCGTCATCAAAACCAATTCCGTATGCCCGCCGGACACAAGTAAAAACAAAATCGGATACTCCCACTTTTCCCGATTCTCCTTCACCAACCAAGCCGAAGCCAAATGACCTTCCAAATGATTTACCGGAATTAACGGCTTATCAAACATCCAGGCTAACATTTTTCCCGATTCAATCCCCACTCTCAAAGCTGTCGCCAAACCCGGCCCCTGCGTCACAGCAATACAATCGAATTTCGTATTTCGAATTTCGTATTTAGAACCTGTGATGGGGGACGATAAATCAAGTGTTTTATCCAGTAACGATACCAGCTCCGCCACATGAGTCCTTGCCGCCACCTCGGGTACCACTCCCCCGTAACGCGCATGAATCGGAATCTGCGTAGCAATATAATGCTTTTTTAATCGAATTTCGCCATTCGTATTTCGAATTTCGCTAAACACTTCTAAACCCGAATCATGATTTAATCTATCCTGCTTGGCATGTTCACCTCGAGCAACATTAAATACAGGTGTTTTGTACGACAAAAGCGCGACTGAAGTTTCATCACAACTTGTCTCGATTCCCAGTATCTTCAATTCTTTTTGCTCATCTTTATCTTTTGCCATATAATGGTCTAATTATAGCGAAAAACCGCCATAAGTCAATTACAGCCTTCGGCTACGTTTATAACGTTTATAAAGTTTGTAACGTTTATAAAGTTTGTAACGAGTTCAGTAGTTGCGACGGATCCTCCCAACCTCCTTACTAAGGAGGTGCTCCGTGTAAGCTATTCCCGTTC
>CAZXFK010000019.1:0-15275 GCA_964640115.1 uncultured Gammaproteobacteria bacterium | reverse complement strand
GCATGAAGCTTCGGTCGGCATGCCTTCCCCCTCCCTTAAAGCAAGGTAGGGGCTGCAAATTACCAGGTTTACTTTGAGAGGCGTGCCTCTCAAAGTACAGTGTGGTGATTTCGTAGGGATAAACCCTGTGTTTATCCGCACTCTTACAACAATAGGTTCTTTTAGCGCGGATAAACATCCTTCTTCGCTTACCCACTTCGCTGACCCACTTCGCTGAAGCTACGAGGGTCAGGAAGCTACGGGGGTCACGAAGCTACTCAGGACTTCGCGAGGTTTATCCCTACGAAGAAGATTGCCGCTGAACTCGTTATTGACGTTATAAACGTTATTAACGTTATAAACGCAGCCGCAGGCTGGCTTACCACTCTGTTAAAACGGGTAGAGTCAGTTCGGCGGTGCGCTTCCAGGTGTATTTGGTGGCGCGAGATATGCCGGCCAAGCGCAGTTTTTGTGCCAAACCATCTTCCTCTTGGATGCGAGCCATGGCACGGGCCATGCTCTCGAGTTCGTTGGGTTCGAAGTAGATGGCCGCGTCTTTGCCGATTATTTCGGGTAAAGAGGCTGTATCCGAAGAAAGGACGGGCGTACCGCAGGCCATGGCTTGAATGGGTGGAATGCCAAAGCCCTCGTACCAAGAAGGATGAATTAAAGCATCAGCCGAATTAAGCAATGCCGGCAGATCGGCCTCCGGAACATAGCCAAGTTGAATTATATCTTGTTTGGCCGATGACTCGGCAATTGCTTTTTTAATTTCTTCAAAACCAAAACCCGGATTACCGATTAAGACAAGCTTGGTTGGATCGCCCAAGCCACGGCGGACTTTAAACAAAGTAAACGCTTTAACCAAGTTGGCTATATTCTTTTTGGCTTCGAGCCTGCCGATGGTGATGAAGTAAGGTTTGGATAAACGATAGCGATTGAGACGATCTTCAATGGCCGTGTGATCGGTGATGGGGCGGTAGCGATCGTGATCGATGCCGTTTGGGGTTATGGCGATACGAGAAGGATCGATGCCATAAGCTTCGGAGATTTCATGGCCGGAAAACTCGGAAACAGTAATAACACGCTCGGCTCTTTTAGCGATGTCTTTGGTACTCCACTCGTGAAATTTGCGGTCGCGGGGGCGGTATAATTGCGGATAGCGAAAAAAGCCAACATCGTGGACGGTAACTACGTTTTTTTTAGGGACAACACGCGGTAAAACGTGAGCGGGTATAAAAAAGACGTCCGTGGGACGACGCCAAAGCTCGTATGATAAACGTATTTGAGTCCAACCTTTTTTAACAGGCCAGCGCGCACGGATTTCGTACCAATTGGCCGGTAATTTTTCGAGGCCGTTTTTTAAGACTTCATTGGAATATAAAACCCAAGAATGCGGGCTGTTTTTGGTGAGCTCTTTAAGATTTTGGATTACATGCCAAGAATACCATTCCACACCCGTGCGATGGGCTTTATTGGCACGCGAAGCATCTATGCCGATTAACATGTCAGTATTATAACATACTTCAGCCGACAGCTACCAGCCATTAGCTACCAGCCAAATTTGGTATTAACTCACCCCCCTCCCCCTCTCTTAACGCAAGAGCGGGGGCTTTACAATACCAAGATGACTAAAGTTAGCTTAGACAACAAGTCTCTCTCTTGTGTTAAGAGAGAGATTTAGAGTGAGTTAAGCTGTAACTCACCCCCCTCCCCCTCTCTTAACGCAAGAGCGGGGGCTTTACAATACCAAGATGACTAAAGTTAGCTTAGACAACAAGTCTCTCTCTTGTGTTAAGAGAGAGATTTAGCCTGCCCCCTGTAGCGTTTCGCGTAAGGGGGAGTGAGTTACCGCTAACTATTTCCCAAAATTGATTTTTTGTAGGAATCGAGGTTTTCGAGGGCGATGCCCGTGCCTTTGGCGACGCAGTATTGAGGTTCGTCGGCGACGAAAGCGGGAATGCCGGTGGCTTCGGAGATGATGCGATCGAGATTACGGAGTTGGGATGAACCGCCGGAAAGAACTACGCCCTTTTCCATAACATCAGCCGAGAGTTCGGGCGGGGTGTTGCGTAAAACTTCTTTCATTGTGTCGATCATGCCTTGCAAATCGTGTTGGATTGCATCCGTGATATCGTCGGAATTGATGGTAATGATACGAGGTAAACCGTTAATCATATCACGGCCTTTGATTTCCATTTCCAATTTATTTTCGAGATATAAAGCCGAGCCGATGCGCAATTTAGCTTCTTCGGCCGTGCGCTCGCCGATAGCCAAGCCGTATTTACGGCGGATGTGCTCTTGAATGGCCATGTCGAGTTTGGTACCGCCGATGCGTACGGATGCGGAAGATACAATACCACCCAAAGAGATGACAGCTATTTCCGAAGTACCGCCTCCGATATCGGTAATCATGTGGCCCGAAGGAGAGCCGATGGGGATATCCGCCCCGATAGCGGCAACGATTGGCTCTTTAATGATATAAGCGGCGCGTGCACCGGCCGCGATTGTGGCATCGATAACCGCGCGACGCTCGGTTGATGTGATGCCTCCGGGTACGGCGACCATGACTTCGGGACGAAAAAAGCGAACACTGCCCAAAGCTTTGTTTAAGAAATAACGAAGCATGGCCTCGGTTGTGTGGTAATCGGCGATGACACCATCTTTAAGCGGACGGCGAGCCACGATTGTATCGGGAGTACGGCCAAGCATGTCTTTTGCTTCTTTACCCACAGCCAAAACACGCTTATCGGCAATGGACACGGCAACAACCGATGGCTCATTCATAACAATCCCCTTTTTGGGGATGTAAACGAGCACCGTAGTTGTGCCCAAGTCGATAGCCACCTTTTTTCCAAACATAATTCCAGCCTATCTCATCATCAATGTACGCTTTTCGCAAGGGTACAAGTTGAACAAAAACCTGATCGAAATAACCAATAACCAACAAAACAATCATCAATAAATAACCAATCATCAAAAGCTGAATAACCAATTGGTTATTTTTTATATTGCTTATTGGTTATTTATTGGATATTGGAGCTTGGTGATTGGTTATTTCAGTTTAACGGTAAACACCTGATCATAAAGCGACCCAGCTTGTGCTTCGTAGATGGTATCTCCCCATTTTGACTCGGGTTCGGGTGGCTGGGCTGATGCGACGCTTTGAGGGAAGAGGATTTTTACGTTGAATTCCGCGTTGTCGACCCCGGGTTGTTTGGGCCAATCGAGACGGTAGGTGCCATCCAAAATTGAAGAGACGGATTCGGGAGGGAGTTCGTAGGTAAAAGAGAGTTTGCCGGTTTTGCCGGGTTCGATTGACCAGAAGGCACCAAAAACGGTTTTACCCAATTCTTTCATAACATCCACTTGACCGGGCACGAAACGACCGCGAGTTTGGACCAAGTCGCCTTCCATGGCTCCGGATGAGGAGATGAGGCGACTGCCTTCGGGCACGTAGACTCGAGTATAACTGCGATAACGGGTATAGCGCCAAGTGATTTGCGGATTGGTATTGGTATAAGTGAGCGTTAAATTGGCACGCGGTTTTTCGATATCACGAACATCCAGAGTGTATTCCGCGGATTTACTCATAACCCCATCGGTTTTTAAAGCGGCGAGATTGGCATCGATAATCCAAACAAAATCCCCTATCGTTGGCTTTGTGCGTGCACTCCAACTACGGTTATCCACAAGAGATTGTATATCCGAATTGCGGTTGTAGATCAGAATTTGTTTTTGATTTAAAGCGGTGGTGATTATGTTGATAAGTTTGGGCCAATCACTGCGTGGCATGGTTTGAATCTTGGCGATAATAGCTTCGGCGACCTCGCCCATTAAATCTTTACGGCCTGAAACGGTAATGCCCGGTGCCATCTCGACTTCGTATTGCAAAACATCCATAAAGTTGGAGGAATTGAAAGTTTTTTCACGCACTACAATGGGACCCGTAAAAGCCAACAGAACGTTAAAAAAACCGGGTTCCAAAGCCACTAAACCATCTTGCCTTGGCCACGATGAGCCAACAGCAATAGCGCGCTCGCGCTCATAAAAATCCAAAACACGCTCGGCTGACGCGGGAAAATCGGGCGACCAATTGGCATCGCGCATAAACCATTTGGTAACACCAAGATGTCGTTGGATTGGCGCGGGCGGCGCTTCATTCCAAACGCCGGAAGCCGGATTGTCGATACTGTAAACATCAAAAAAATCAAAAGTGTTAATATTGCCCGCATCTATTTCGGTGGCGATAACCGAACCGATAAAACCGCCGGCGGGGCGTATTTCATCCGCATTTTGAGTAATAATGACGTATGATTGCGGATTAGGGTAACCCAAAAGCGGGACAAAGACTTCGATTAAAGGAACGCTTTGCTCCAAAGATTGTTGCATGATGGGCAAAAACTCGACCAACGGCGCCAAAGCATTGCGGATCGGTGCGGCCATTTGCTCTTTGGGAACATCCTCCCAAAGCGATAAAGCGATATCCATTTTATCGCGCGCCAAACGAATATCCGGTAAAGATTTATATAGCGACCCAAGCAGAGCGCGACGCTCTTCGGCGGAAAGATCTTGCAAACTTTTGCTTGCGTCAATATCCACTTGCGATTGACCCGAGGCTTTGGATGCGGCGAACAAGGCTTCTTGCATGGCAACCGCGACTTGCAAAACATCCCCCACTCCATCCAAAGATTGAGAACTGACTTGAGCAACGCTTTCCAGACCGCGAATTTGCGAGCCCATGTACGGTATATCGCGCCATAATCCGATACTCTTTAAAGCTTTTTGCATGACTGTAAATTGTTCAGCGGCAATGCCGGCTTCTTGCTTGGCTAACCCGAATTCACCGGCTTCGAGCATGACTTGCATATTTTCCAAAGCAATCTTGGCTTGATAACCGGCCCAAGAAGCCTTGCCCAAAGCATATAAGGGAGGCGCCAAGACAAGGGTTAGCACCAAGATAACGGCAAGGATTGCTCCGGTTTTGAAAAAACTTTTTTTGACGGGTTTGACGGGAATCGGAGCGGAAGTGGAAGAAGGTTGATTTGATGATGGAGGAGCCGGAGTTTCATCCGCAGGACGCAAAGCCACAAACGGATTGGGAGACTTTGGCTGAATTGCCGGTTGAGATTCGGTTTCCGGATTGTTTTTGTACGCAAAATCAGACTCGTGCGGAGGCGAGAGTTCAGGGAAGGCGGGACAGGTTAAAAAATTCGGGGAATGCTCCATGAATTCTTAAAGTACCGGCCGGATTTCCGTGTGAGGATGTTTGGCATTGCGGTACTTCCAGAAATAGTATAGCGCACTTCCGATATGAGCGCGTGCCAGCTTGTGGGTAAAAATTTGCCATGGCCAAGAAACAACGCTTTCGCGGGCATGATAATGCACCATTTTTACATGAGGAACATAAGCCACACGCCAATTATAATGCCAAGCACGACGGCAAATATCCACTTCTTCGAAATACATGAAATACTTTTCATCAAACATGCCGATCTCTTCCAAGGCCTTGCGGCGAATCAAGATGGCCGAGCCCATCAGAGCATCAACTTCCATGGCTCGGTTTTGTTTAACCAATTCTTTCATCAAATAATGATCTACGGCGCGCTTGCCCCAAGGAGTGCGTCCGAGCAAAGAGCGGCGGTAGATAGGAATCAAAGGATTGGGAAAACGATAACAAGAATATTGCATCGCTCCATCGGGATGCAAAAGCATAGGCCCCGCAAAACCGATATCCGGATGTTCATCCAAAAAAGTAACCAATTTTTCCATTTCACCCGGAAAAATTACCAAGTCGGGATTGACCAGCATAATGTACTCACCACGAGCTCGGCGCAAAGCATGATTATTGCCGGCGCCAAAACCGACATTATGCGGAGTATCGATCACTTCGACCCAAGGATAACGACTTTTCGCCATATCTCCCGTACCGTCACCCGGGGCGTTATCAACCAAAAAATATTCGTAATCAAACTTAAAATTCGCGTCTTCAACGCCTTTTAACAGCAAACGAATCAGATGCGGCGTGCGATAACATACGGTAACAAAAGATACTTTTGGATCGCCGGACGCTGTTTTTTGCTTATCATTGCTTTGATTTATGCCTTGGCTCATACCAATTCCCCTCGGATCGCACGAGCGTCTACACGCTCTTTTTGCTTGTACTTCTTACGCTTTTTGAGCATTTTTGGCAAGCCTTGAAGCGCATGAACATAGCCCTTTAAAGAACTGAACGAAAAAAAGGCGGCTATGAGCTTGCAGAGCTCATAAGGAACTATCCAAAGGCCATGAGCGATAAGATCTGAGGCGGTAAGATGTTTAACCAACAGCCAAACATGATTACGGGTTGATAAGTAGTTGATATGTTTCGGTTTGTGACGACGATCAGCAAATGCTTTCAGCCAGTTACCGGAAGAGCTTGAGGGAGCGGCTCGGTGATGCCAAGCCAAGGCTTGGGGCACAAAAGCGCTTTTTAAGCCCAAGCGCTTCCAGCGCCAAGCAACATCAACATCTTCTTGATAGGCGAAAAAATCTTCATCGTAAAACTCTTGCTCATCCATAGCCGAGACTAAAGATGAAGCCCTGTAACAAGCTAACGCTCCGCCTACGCCAAAAATAGAATATGCTTCGTCGTATTGACCCATGTCAGGCTCGCCGGCACCGCGATCATAAGCTCGGCGAGATTTGGTTAAGACAAGCCCGGTTGCATCGATTATTTCGGAACGTTCGGTTTTGATTTGCTCGATTTCGGTTGCCCGCAGATACGCACGGCGTAATTTGGGCATGCAAGCGTCAGCTTCAGGATGAGCTTCCATATAATCAAAAAGGGTTTTGAGACAAGCCGAGTCAAACTCGATATCAGGATTACAGACCACGATATAACATCGAGAAAGATCAGTATCACCCCAACCGGCCAAAGCCATTTGAATGGCTTGATTATGAGCGCGAGAAAAACCATGATTGCGCATGTTGCGCAAAATCGTGATATGAGATTTTTCTTTGGCGAGCCAAGACGAAGATCCGTCGTTTGAGGCATTGTCTACCACGATTGTTCGAAATTGTATTTGTTGTTCATCCAATGAATCAAAAAGTTGCGGCAAAAAAGCCATTGAGTTCCAGCTGACAATATTAACGGATAATCGCGCGGTAGGTTCGGACATAAAATAATTGCGGTTTAAAGCTTTTCGATAATTAAAAACTTGATGATTTATTTTTTGATTTCACCGGAACGCTTGGGAGAGACATTGAAACCCATGTATTTACCAAGCATGAGACGCGTTTGTGAGTCTATTGCCGGAATGGCGCCGAAGAGAACGAAGGTTATCGGTAAAAGAGCCCACTGCAGGATGACGACTATAACGGTTTGCCAACGGGGAATATATTTGGGACGCGGGGGCAACAGAGTAGCGGAAATGAATGCGGAGGCAAAGACACCAACCATGGCAAAGCGCATAAGCCACTCCAAGGTGAAGGGAGTGTTTTGAAAAACCGCGTATGAACGAAAATGTTCGGGCGCGAACCAAAACGGAAGTTGACCCAATAAAAAGATTAACAACGGTACCGTGGCCCATGTAAACATACCCTCAAGCTGTTTAAATAAGAAACGAATTTTTAAGCCCAACGGCATCAATTTATCACGCGAAAATTGCATGGCCATAAACGGAAAATTTTCCACTCCCCAAGCCCAACGGCGCAATTGTTTATAAAGCGCGACCAAAGCTTCTTTATAAGATCCGGACATGACAGTGTCCATGGAAACCGGTAAGTGAATCGGTTCGACGCGATAATCACCATGATAATGCAGGAGACCCTGCAAAAAGATGCGGGAATCTTCGCTGACAATATCTTTTTGCCAAAAACCCACATCCACAAGCATGCGCCATGTCATGCTGTGCGACGAAAAAGTCATCATGGTTTCGGGGCGGGCAAGCTCGGTCATCAGCCAAAACGTGGTGCCGAACATGGCAACCCTGACGGCGGCCGGAGACTCCCACAAGTTGTTATTGTAAAGAACAACCGGTTGGTAAGAACAACGTAAAGGATTTTCCACGGTTAAAAATTTATGAGTGATGCAAGCAAAATATTGAGGATGCGCCAAAGTATCAACATCAAAAGCCGTTACCATGAGTTTATCTTGGTCGATGCCCAGTTCTGCGATCTTGAAAACCATTTGATGCCCCATCCAATTCATATTGGATCCTTTACCCGGAATTTCATTTGGCAAATCTTTGGGGTGGATGGTTGTGTAGAAGGCTTTGAATTTATTGCCGAATTCTTGTTTGATTTTTTGCGCGTTTGCTTCGAACCTTGTTTTATCGCGTTCTTCACCCCCCAAAACAATAATCATTTTATCAGCCGGATATTCGGCATCCAATAATCCTTGGATGCTGTCACGGATAACAACATACTCCTCTTTGTATGTCGGTAGCATGATGAGATGGTGAACTTTGTCGAACTCCGGCAATGCCGAAACTTTGGCTAACCAATCGATTTTGATATCACGGCGGTAAGCGAACCAAGAGCTGATAACAAACGGTAAAAAATACGCCACGCGGAACAACCAATACAAATCGTAGACAATGATAAAATAGACCACCCACAATGGACGGATGAATGAAAGGCTGATACTTAAAATAATGGTGAGCCACACCAGCAGAGCCGGAATGACTTCGTAAATTCTTTTTTCTATGTGATTTTTGTTCATATTTTTTTGGACATTGTGATGTTGGGTTCGGCGTCGTAAAGAGGCTCGGCGTATTTTACGGGCTTAAGCCGGCCTTGGATGATATTTTGGAGGATGACATTCACGTCAATTTCGCCAATGCCCGAAACAGCATACAAAGGTTTACGCAAAATCCGCGATAGCAGATTGGCAGCCAAAACTCCGGTGCGGATTGAGGAAAATGGACCCGGACCGCTAACGACTACAATACCAAGCGCGGAATGAAGATCATCGTGAGGAAATTTTTTTTGCAGAACAGCCACCAAACCGCCCAAAGGCACGGGCAGGCGCTTCCGGCGCGAGCCGTGTTCGGACAACATGCCCAAAACGGCAAAACCTCTTTCACGGGTGTCGATATATATCCAAGACATAATAAACGTATTATGCCACGGATTAAGAATTTCGTTTATCTACAGCCACATGCTTGGGTGCATTCATAACCGAAACCAAAAATTTGTCGGCAACATCTTTGCGGTAATTATAATCCGACAAAGTGAGGCAAGTGTAATTTATGTCAAAACCCAAAGCGGTTTCGGATTTTTGCACTACGCGGCGCAATTCATCTTTATCACGGACACTCCCGACTATAAGCAAATCAACCGGAGCTTCTTGCCCCAAAAACGATCCCATGAAAGCCAAATAAGAAATATCGCCCAAAGCCATAATCTCTTTGTCCAAACGGCGCTCCATTAAAAAATGAGATTTACTCATTAATGATTGAATTTCGGTAAGAAGCGGAAAAGCTTGGTTGACTTGATAGTATTTACGCTTTAATCCGGGGCGTTTTTGATTTCCGGAATCCTCTTCTTCTGTTTCTATCAGCATGCCGACTTTGATGAGATTGTCGATTTCACGACGAACCGCATTGATTTGCGTATCGATTAAGCGAGTCAGCTCGCGGATAAAATAAGCCTGCTTGGGGTTATTTAAGAACAAACTCATGAGCTTTACGCGGGTCTTTGACCCAAAAAGGTGTTCAAGCATATTATCTTTACTTATCCTGCCTGTTTTGAATGAGCTTGACAAGACCCTCCCTATTTTGTACTCCAATAGAGCAAGCCATGGACGAGATACGGTTAAATTGCGTATACTTTAATAAATACCATGTCCGATACTTTTTTCCGCTTCGCGGATATCGAATACGGCAACAGTCCGACAAATGAAAACATTGTCGGAGTGTTCAGATTCGAGCAGGGCCGCCAAAACCGGCAAGGCCCTTTTCATATTGTCGTTGCCGAAATTGATTCGGCTTTATACGCTTACGAACAACTGCTCGATACAATCAATGCCACCGTTGAACAATCAAGGACTTTAATGGCCGGCATGGCGCTGGACCCTTTCGCAAGATTTGAAAAAATAATTGAAAGAGTAAATGAAGCCATTGCCGTTTTTCAGGATCAAGAACCCACACCCATCAATTGGAGCCGATTGAATATTTTCATAATCGAGTGCTCGGGCAAAGAAATGTGCATATCCGGGCACGGTAAACTCACCAATGTCTTCTTAAAAAAGAACGGCGAAAGCTATGATACTTTTGATCTATGCGGATCATTGGAGCAACCCGCCGAAACCAACCCCAAAAAGGTTTTCGCTTCACTGATTTGCGGAGACATGGGTCCCGGAGATTTATTTTTTATCGGCACGAACAATTTTGAGAGATACAGTGATAAATTGAGGGTAAAAGAACGTCTGAAAGAGCTGCCTCCGGTTTCGGCAACAACCGAAATCAAACGCGACCTCGAAAAAGAAAAAATCTTGGATGATTTTGTGGCTGTGGCGATTTCATTGCACGAGGATGAAGCTCCGGCTTTCGCTGTCAAAAAAAGCCATAAACAAGCCGAAGAATCTCTTAATCGTTTGCATCAACAAGAAGAACAGGTGCAAAAAACTTTGGCGCCCACCATCAGCCCGTTAAAAAACAACGCCACGGAAACCGAAACCGTCGCTCGGCCAAAAATTCCCGTTCCCATAGAGTCCATGCAAAAATTTTGGCGCAAGGCTTTAAATAAGATCACCTCAAGACGCAGTCGGGCGAATCCGGCATCTGAAACGGCTTTACGCGGTTTGCATGTGGGCGGAGGATCGTTTTTTACCACCAAACGTAAAATAATGATCGGTCTGGCCGTAGTTATGGTGATTTTTGCGATTGTGGCATTTTCCAGCTGGCAAAGCAATAAGCGCGCCGCGGCCGAACAAGCGGCTTGGGAACAAAGCTTTGCCGAAGTAATCGATTTGCGCAATCGTGCGGAAAACGACTTATTGTATGCCAAGGATTCACAGGCGCAAAACAAAATCAATCAAGCACAAGAAATAATTACATCACTGGATATTGGCACCGGCGACCGCGGTTCCAGAGTCCAAGCCCTTATCGCGGATTTTGATCAATTGAAAAACCGTTTGCGTAAAGTTGTGGCCGTTACCGGGATTTCCGAACTTTACTCTTTGCCGGTCACCGCCCAAGACGGAATGTTGAGTGCACCGGTACTCACAGAGTCAAAAGCCTATACCGCTGATAATCAAAACCGCAAACTTATAGTTATCAATTTAGCTTCCAGAGAGAAAAAGGAAATCAGCTTGCCTGATCCGGCCGGAAGAATAGTTGCCGGAGCCGTCGGTGAAAAATCGGTTGTGTTTTTAGATGATAAGGGTAAATTTTACGCCGTAGGCATCACGGATGATGCGTTTACTCCCCTTAATTCTTTTACTGGATCAAGCTCCACCTCTGATTTGGTTTTATACAACAAACGAGCTTATGTTTTGGATGCCGGGGCGGGACAGATACACCGCTTGAACGCTGTCAGTTCGGGATTTTCCGGAGCCACCGAATATCTGACGGAAAATGACAGTTTAATGCAAAATGCGGTCAGCTTTGCCATCGACAGCAATGTATACGCAGCCAAAAGCGACGGCACAATCGTAAAATATCTATCCGGGCAAAGACAAGCCTTTGGGTTGGGCACCGTTGATCCGGCTGTGAGGACAATTTCCGCAATCTGGACGGAAACGGATGACGCACGATTACTGGCGACTGATCCGGGTGAAAAGAGATTGCTGATATTCGATAAAAATGGCCTTCTTACGGCGCAATTGACATCAGATGAGTTTGGAATACTTAGAGACATAACATCGCGCCTTAGCGCAAAACAAGCGCTTGTAATCAGCGATAACCGTTTACTGCTTGTGCCATTACCGTAAACAGCTACTAGCTACCAGCTTCTAGCTACCAGCCAAACCAATACACAGCTTTCGTAGGGATAAACCTTGTGTTTATCCGTACTCGAAATAACAGTATGCTTAGAGCGGATAAACATACTTCTTCGCTTAAGCTACTCAGGACTTCGCGAGGTTTATCCCTACGGTAAGTCGAAATGACAAACAAAGGCAAGATTTAATACCAAAAGACTAAAAAACACCCCGATTACTCGGAGTGTTTTTTTTGCGAAATACGAAATTCGAAATACGAAATTCGATAATGAGCCAGTTATTTGAGTTCACAGGAGCCTCCGGCGTCTTCGATCTTTTTCTTGATCTCTTCGGCTTCGGCTTTGGGAACGCTTTCTTTGATAACTTTAGGAGCGGCGTCAACCAAATCTTTGGCTTCTTTCAAACCAAGACCTGTGACTTCGCGGACAACTTTGATAACGCCGATCTTATTGCCTCCGGCGGCTGTTAAGTTAACACTGAAATCTGTCTTTTCTTCAACTGCTTCGGCACCGGCTGCACCTCCGGCGGCCATCATTACAGGAGCCGCGGCGCTGACACCGAATTTTTCTTCGAGAACTTTTACAAGTTCGGATAAATCGAGAACCGAGAGCTTCTCTACGCTTTCTACGATTGTTTTAAATTTTTCAGGCACTGTAACTTCTTTCTTCTCTTCTGTTGCCTGAACTTGTGCTTCGTCGGACATAATAATTTATTCAATTTAATCTTAATTAGTGATGGTTTGAGAATCTATGAATCTGAGAATCTGTGAATCTAAGCCGTTTGCTCAGATTCTTAGATTCCAGCTTCTTAGATTCTTAATGTTTATTCCTTAGGAGCCTCTTCAGCCGGTGCCGGAGTTTCGGCAGGGGCTTCTGTTGTTTCTGCAGGAGCTTCAGCGGCTTCCGCTTCGTTGCTCTTGCTCTCCGTAGCCTCCGGCGAAGGAGAGTCAGGAGCTGGTGCGGGTGTACCTTCAGCTTCCTCTTTCTTGGCGCGAAGTGCATCCAAGGCGCGGACGAATCCGGAGGTTGGGCCGTTGATGACATTTAGGAACATGCCATATAGTTGAGTGCGGCCCGGGAGTTTGGAAAGGGAAACGACGTAATCTTGTGTTACAACCGTTCCGTTGAACAAACCGCCAACCAATTGCAAGGTTGTTGATTTGGTCATATCGCCCAAAATCTTTGCAGGTGCCACCTCGTCATCTGTTCCGAAGGCCAAGCCGAGCATTCCGGGAAATTCTTTGGAATTGATCTCGAAGCCGGCTTCTTTGGCGGCACGGTTGATGAGAGTCTTTTTGGCAACCACATAAGGAATCTTACTTTCGAACATTTTGTCGCGAAGTTGATCAACTTGCGGAACGGTAAGACCTTGGTAGTTCGCAAAAACAACTGAAGGACTATCTTTAAAGAGCTGAGTAAGTGAATTTATGATCACTTCTTTTTCTTGACGTGTTTTTGGCATAATTTTAGCTTCTAGCTACTAGCTTCTAGCTACTAGCTTATTGCTTAGGATTTCGACCTTTTTAAACAGCTTCCAGCCTCTAGCTTCCAGCTACTAGATTTGTGGTCTAGAGGCTAGTGGCTAGTAGCTTAATAAAGAAACCCACAGCATCCTGTGGGGTAAAATCGCTAAATTAAGCGATGTTTACAGCCTCGGCAGGGGATTTTTTAACTCCTTTTTAAGCGGAGCCCTGCTGTCTTTGGATGTGTGATGGGGACAATATAGACCAGTTTATTGGGTTAGTCAAGCACAACCCTAAATCCCTTATCCACCCGCCTGCCGAGCAGAGCGAGGCGGACGGGTCAGGAGGACTTGTAAACTTAGTAACAGCCCCTGACCTGTCCCGCGTAGTCTTTGAGACGTAGTGGGATAAGGGGGTTTGGGGGTTGTGCTTAGCATTGACATTTTTGAATATTTATGCTAGCTTCCGAATAAGGCGTGACCCTAACGGTTGCGCAAAAAAAGGAGGTTTTTGATGTCACAAGAACTTTTGCTCATTTTAAGCAAGAATATTCGAATGTCATGTACAGGACAAATTCATCCAGATAGCGAGGGCAGAATTGCCTTTGCGTGCGAGGAATGGGCCAAGCTTAATGATGAGCACTGTCGTTATACCGATCGCATTTCGCCAGATGAAATTCCAGGTATTCACATAGTTTCGCCTGGAGACGAAATCACAATAGAAGTGCTCAGAGGTCGAGAGGTCGCCAAAAGGATCATACTCAGAGTCCCCGAGTCAGGTTTACCAAAACCACCTGAAAACCTTCTATATACAGCATTCTGGTCCGAGCAAAACGATTATGGTGAAGAACGAGAATATGACTGCGTAGATTATCGCTCCCAGTCCGGAATCATCGGATATCTCAAGAAACATTGCCAACAAG
The DNA here is from genome assembly GCA_964640115.1 of uncultured Gammaproteobacteria bacterium. Lineage (GTDB taxonomy): Bacteria > Patescibacteriota > Patescibacteriia > 2-12-FULL-60-25 > 2-12-FULL-60-25 > MWCR01. The sequence continues at coordinate 986 of CAZXFK010000019.1, read as the reverse complement.
TAAATCCATAAACATCATACCCGTCTATAAAAAGACGGTTTTTTAATCAAAAAAACTTAAGGTTCAATACTCTAAATCTCCCTTAAGGGACTTGCTAGCCGGTTTTTACAGCCCCCCCCTTTTTTACAAGGGAGGGGTTTGGGGTGGGTTGTACTAAGGCCTAAAGCCACCAGCAATCAAATTCCGCAACGGAATAAACAACGGTTCCGGCAAATTATCCCACTCAAACCATTCCCAGCACTCGCATTTATCCGGCTCCATGATTTGCGGTTCCCCCACCGGTGCATCGGCGAGCATGTAGATTGTGATGTAGTGTTTATCTTCATCCGGCATTTTGTCGTTGGTGGCTGTGGCAAAGCGGATGTTCTCTATGTCTAAGCCGCACTCTTCCTTGGTTTCACGCGCCGCGCACCGTTCCCAAGTTTCCATCCACTCCAAGTGACCGCCCGGGAAACTCCAATGGCCGGAGCCGTGCGCGCCTTTACGTTTGTGTAAAAGGACTTTTCCTTCGCGGAGGATGATGACGGCGAGGCCGACTCTGACGACGCTCATACTAATTATGAATTAAGAATTAAAAATGCTGGAAACGTTTTATTTAATGCCAAATTACTAATACCAAATGCCAAATGTTGGAATCGAGCCGCTGCTCGATATTCGGAATATATATTAATGCCGAAGGCCACGTATATTTGGCATTCGTAATTCGTCATTTGGCATTATTATTGTTGCGCTGATGTGAGTTCGGGTCAAATAAAAAAAGGCGCTCTAGGGACCAAGGACAAAAGTCCAAAGATCCAAGAACGCCAAGTACCAATTACCGAGAGCCGAGCGACTCCCGGACGAACGACGGCACGGACCAAAAGGAGCTGCGGAAGGCGCACCAATAGCAGCTCAGCAGGATCTCGCGATCGCTCCGATAGTAGCGCAGATAAGGCACGTACTGCCACGGATCCTCGTCGGAGACGTTGACCTCGTAGCCAGGTGCC
>CAZXFK010000018.1:0-15390 GCA_964640115.1 uncultured Gammaproteobacteria bacterium | reverse complement strand
CCTCCTTAAAAAGGAGGACAGTCGTAAAAACCGGTTATTCCTGTTTTTACTAAACTCTCCTCCTTTTTAAGGAGGAGTACCGAGCGTATAGCGAGGGGAGGTGTTCCCGCCGGAGTACCGAGTACACAGCGAGGGGGGTGGTGTTATCCATCTTTGCACAGATGAAAACACTCAACCCTCTACTCAACCCTCTAGCCTCCAGCCTTCAGCCTGTGGTAAGCTCTGGGGTATGAATTTGAGTGGGGTTATTGGGCATGAGAATGTTAAGAAGATGTTGCCGCTTTGGGTGGAGAGGCCGGCTTTTGCGTATTTATTCAGTGGGTCAATGCATATCGGGAAAACCATGTTGGCGGAAAAGTTTGTGCGCGGATTGGCGGAATTGGATGAAGTTAGGCCGTTGGAAACGCATCCGGATGTGATTGTTTTGTTGCCCGAGGAAGGCAAAAAAGAGGTGGGAGTAAAAACAGTGCGTACAGCCAGAGCCAGATTGCACGAGAGGCCTCAAATTGCGAGCAGAATGGTTGTTTATTTGCCCAGAATTGATTGGTTGAATCAAGAAGGTTTTAATACTTTACTGAAAGTCATGGAAGATCCGCCGGCTGATACGGTTTTTGTGGGTATCGCCGAGCAACTATCCGCAATACCAAGTACGATTTTCAGCAGAATGGTTCATGTGAGTATGGGTTTGGTTGCGGAGAAGGAGATTCGTTTGGCCTTGATCGCCGGTGGAAAGGATGATACCAGAGCTAAGATTTTAGCAAGCTCGGCCAGAGGCAAGCCGGGTTTGGCTTTGATGGAAAGTGATACATTGACTCCGTATAGGCGGGCGGCTAAAGATTTTGTATCGGCAAATAGCTTGGGAGCGAGATTAGCGGCAATTGATGAGTTAAGGCGAGTTGCCGAAGAGCAAGAGGAGTCTCGCGAAGGTTGGAACGATGCTTTGAATGCTTGTATGGAAGAGTTGCGAGGTATAATGATTACGGATACCAAAAAAAGTTTGATTTTGGGGCAGGGGATTTTGGATGCGATTTCCGCACTCAATGGACCCATAAATCCAAGAATTTTATTGGAAGGCTCTGCGGTTAAGGCGTCACAAGATCAATTAATATTACCAACAGGATTGCCGAGGGCTTATCCAAATTCGCTTGCGAATAGTAGCAAGCCACTAGCCACCAGCTGCCAGCCAAACTAACTAAATTATTAACCACGGTTTGTCATTTCGAATCGGATGTGAGAAATCTCCACTGTTATTAACATCTTCGTGGATTCCCCCGATGGCCATCGGGGGAATAATGGACAGTTGATAGACTATTAGTTTCTTTAGTCGGGTTTTTGTTGTATAATAAGATTATATGAAAAGTATTATCTCAAAAAATATTGTTTGGGTTTTGGCTTTATTTTTAGTACTGCCGTTATTGGGGCAAGGATGTTTTGCTCCCAAAAAGAGTACCTCTACGGCCGGGCCGGATATGGGTATATGGAAAACTTCGGACAGGGGTCAAACCTGGGTGCATAAATTGGCTTATGTGGAAGGTGCAACTCTTACGCCCGCGGCCGCGGAATTCGGTGTGCAGTTTATGACTGTGGATCCGCAAGATAGATTGGCCATTTATTTGGGTACAATCGAGAATGGGCTGATCTATTCATATGATGGCGGTGATTCGTGGCGCAAATCCGAGTCATTGGAAGCAAAAAATGTGAAAGCTGTGGCTGTTGACTCCAAGAATAAGTGTACTTTGTATACGGTTAGCGGAAATAAAGTTTACAAAACGAAAACTTGCGGTAGAGATTGGGAGGTTAAGTTTTTTGATCCGCGAACCGACGTTTCTTTTACGCAAATAGTTGTGGATTGGTTTAACCCAACTCTTATCTACGCCGGAACCAGTAATGGCGATATCTTCAAGTCCGCGGATGAAGGTGAGTCTTGGGCGGTTATAAAACGTGTTAATGCATCGGTTTCATCTTTGGTTATCAGCCCGCATGATTCTCGGTTGGTATATGCAGGTACGGATGGAGATGGCATTTGGAAGAGTTTGGATGCGGGTGTGACTTGGCTACAGATTCGTAAAGAGTTTGGTGATATCGGAAATGCGCGCAGAGTGATTAAAGTGTTACCGGATCCTTCGGATGCCAATTTGATTTATTTGGTACATCGCGATGGTATTGCCAAATCACCGGATCAAGGTGCTTCTTGGGAGGCGATGCCGTTAATCACGGATATCGGCGAAAATAAAGTTGCCGATTTAGCTATCGATCCCAATGATCCTAAGAAAATGGTTTATACCGGTCCAACTGCGCTCGTGTTTACGCAAGATGCGGGTATGACATGGGAAGTTAAGAAATTACCGACAACAAATCATGGATCTGCTGTCATGATAGATCCGGTTGATGGAAATTTGGTGTATTTGGGTATAATGCCGGCAAAACAGAAAAGATAGAACAATTATCTTTTGATGAAAGATTTAAATGTTAAGTGATTGAAAGGTTCATTTCGAAAGTGCCATATTTTTAATTTTTGTTGACGAAATGCCCAAAATTGTGCAAAATGATAATCCAAATATATGTCTAATTATATACAAGAGGCTGAGTCGGGTTTTGAGCAGACTTTAGCCCACTTCGCGAAAGATCTTAAGAATTTGCGAACAAATCGTGCTACTGCCGAATTGGTAGAAGATATTCGAGTTGAAGCTTATGATCAAAGTATGGATTTGAAAGGTGTGGCTTCGATAACCATACCCGATGCTCGCACAATACAAATTGAGCCTTGGGATAAGAATTTGGTTAAAGAAATAGAAAAAGCCTTAACCGGATCGGGATTGGGTATAACTCCCAAGGTTGCCGGTACGATAATCCACTTGAATTTACCGCCGATGTCTGAGGAAAATCGCAAAGATTTGGTTAAATTGATCAATCAAAAGGCCGAGCAAACGCGAATATCCATTCGCAGTGTACGTGAAGAAATACGCGAGCAGATTATTAAAGATGAAAAAGCTAAAACCATAACCGAGGATGAAAAGTATTCTTACCAAGAAAAATTGGATGAAGTTGTAGGCAAAGCTAATAAAAAAGTTGAAGAATTGGTCGCTCAGAAAGAAAAAGATGTGATGACGATTTAACTAATTGTGTTCATCAAGTATAAAGTAACAAGTTTATCAAGAGTAATTTAGGTCACTTTCGTTGAACTTTGTGATCTTGACGAACTTTAGAATTAATACCGCTTAACTCGTTACAAACGTTAAAAACGTTATAAACGTTTGATTGATAGCTGGTGGCTTGTAGCTAGTAGCTTGTGGCTTATATACAGTATGTCAAAAAATGAAAATAAGATGGATAAGTTGGTTGCGCTTCTGAAGCGCAGGGGTTTTGTATATCCGGGTTCAGAGATATACGGCGGATTGGCAAATACTTGGGATTACGGACCCTGTGGCGCACAACTCAAGAAGAATATTATAGATGCTTGGTGGAAGAGGTTTGTGGAGACCAGAGCCGACATGGTTGGTATGGATTCCGCGATTTTGATGAATCCCAAAGTTTGGGAGGCTTCGGGTCACGTGGATAATTTTACGGATCCTTTGGTTGATTGCAAGAAGTGCAAAGAAAGATTTCGTGCCGATCATCTTGCCGAAGAAAAGGGGATTGAATTGAGTGAAGTATCCAAATTACCTTGTCCCAAATGCAAAGGCGAGCTGACAGAGCCAAGAACATTCAATTTAATGTTCGAGACTCATATCGGACCGGTTTCCAAAGACGCGAAGCCCGTATATTTGCGTGGAGAGATTGCGCAAGGAATGTTTGTGAATTTTAAAAACGTGTTGGATACTATGCGGGTTAAATTACCTTTTGGTATAGCGCAATATGGAAAAGCGTTTCGTAATGAAATAACCGCGGGTAATTATCTTTTTAGGCAAGTGGAGTTTAATTTGATGGAAATGGAATATTTTATAGCTCCGCCAAAAGATGATTCGGAGTGGCAAGAGGTTTTTGAAAAATGGTTGAGCGATATGAAAGATTGGATCAGATCGTTGGGAATAAAAGAAGAAGAGGTTTATTATCACGAGATAGATGCGGATGAATTGGCGCATTATTCAAAACGGACAATAGATATCGAGTATCATTATCCTTTTGGTTTGAAAGAGCTTTACGGATTGGCGTATAGAACTGATTTTGATTTGAAGCGACACATGGAAGCTTCTGGAGTTGATTTAAGGGTTGCGGATCCTGTTACGGGTGAAAAAGTTTTGCCGCATGTCATAGAGCCGACGTTTGGAATTGACAGAACGTTTTTGGCGACGTTGCTTAGCGCTTATAAAGAAGAGGATGCGCCGACAGCAAATGAAGGAGAGGTTGATGTTAGATACATGTTAAGCTTGCCGGCACATTTGGCTCCGGTGCAAATTGCGATTTTGCCATTATCCAAAAAAGAACCGTTGCAACAGAAGGCGGATGAAATCGCGAAAGAACTGCGTGGTAAATATCGTATAGAATATGATGAGACGGGTTCTATTGGAAAAAGATACAGAAGACAGGATGAGATAGGTACTCCCTATTGCATAACGGTGGATTTTGAAACGGAGAATGATAATGCGGTAACGGTAAGAGATAGAGATACAATGAGTCAGGAACGTGTTCAATTAAATAATTTACAACGATGGTTTGGACAAAAAATAAGCTCATTGTAAATATTCATACTTATGAAAAATATACAAAGCAAAAAATTAAAGAATGGCATGCGGTTGATTTTGGTGCCTCAAGATGGCGCGCAATCAATGACTTTATTGGTTTTAACCAAGGTCGGTTCCAGGTATGAATCAGCCAAGATTAACGGAGCCGCGCATTTTGTGGAACATTTAATGTTTAAGGGTACGACCAAAAGGCCGACCACTTTGGATATATCCAAAGAGTTGGATCGTTACGGGGCTGAATACAATGCTTATACCGGAAAAGATGTTACGGGATATTATATAAAAATGGATGCGAGTCATACATCGCTTGCAATTAATATGTTGCACGATATGTTATTTTCATCCAAATTCGATCCGGAAGAAATCGAAAGAGAACGTAAAGTGATTTTGGAAGAAATAAACATGTACGAAGATAATCCGCGAGATCATATTGCCGATCTGCTGGAAGAAGCTATGTTTGACGGTTCCACTTTGGGTTGGAATATTGCCGGCACCAGAAAAACGGTTCGTGAGATGAAACGTGAAGATTTGTTTAAATTTCATAAGAATTATTATATTCCAAGTCGAATGACAATTGTTTTGGCGGGTAAAATAATGCCTGGTGTAATAAAGGAATTTGAAAACTCTTTCGGTAAAATTAATGAGCCAAAACAAAAAGCCGATAATTTGTTTACTTGTTTTAAAGAACCGAAAAAATTAAAAAAACCGATAGCTTTTCAGAAAAAAGAAACCGAGCAAACGCAATTGGCTTTGGGTTTTTACGGATTGCCTTACGGTCATAAAGACAGGCATGCAATTGGGTTATTATCTCTTATTTTGGGAGGCAGTATGTCTTCCAGATTGTTTATCGAGATTCGCGAAAGGAGGGGGCTGTGCTATGCGGTTCGAGCTATGCATGAATCGCTTGAAGATACGGGTGTCTTGACTATTTGGGCTGGATTGGATAAGACAAGGTTGAAAGAAGCGGTTAAAGCTATTTATGAAGAGTTGAATAAGCTGATTCAAACAAAGGTTGATAAGGATGAGCTACAGAGGGCTAAAGATCATGTAACCGGAAGTTTGGCTTTGTATATGGAAGATACGGCGGCTCAAGCCAGATGGTATGGAGCAAATTGGGTTTATGAACACAATTTGGAGTCACCAAAGGATAAGATAAAAAAAATCAAAGCGGTTACACCGGAAGATATCCAAAGAGTTGCCCGTATTGCCCTTAATCCGAATAAGATGGTGGGAGCGGCTATTGGCCCCATCGCTTCCAAAAATGAATTTGCAAAAATAATAGCCAGAAAATAATATGAATCCATTAATTATAGCCAACTGGAAAATGCATTACGGCCCCATTAAAGCCGGGGGCTGGGTTAGAGCTTTTCGACGTGAAAGATTGCCCAAGGACGTTGACATTGCTGTGGCTGTGCCGCATGTTTCTTTAGCGGCGGCCAGAGCCTCTTTGGGCAGAGCTTCGATACCTTCGTTGGCGGCGCAAGATGTTTTTTGGGAAGCTGATGGTGCTTTTACAGGTGAAGTTTCACCTCTTATGCTGGAAGAGTTCGGAGTGGCTTATTGCTTGGTTGGTCATAGTGAACGTAGACAATATCTTGAAGAAACCAATGAGATGGTGCAAAAAAAGGCCGCGGCTTTGCAACAGGCAGGAATAGTACCGGTGATATGTGTTGGTGAGACGGCAGCGCAAAATAAGAATAAAGAAACGAATAAAGTTTTACGTCAACAAGCAACGATGGCCATTGCCAAGTTGGATCCGAATTCCAAAACGCCTTTTGTTTTTGCTTATGAACCGATTTGGGCGATAGGCAGCGGTAAACCCTGTGCCAGCCAGAGAGCTCGAGAAGCTCACGAAGTAATACGCGGAACAGTAGCTAAAAAATTTGGTGAGCAAGTGGCAGAAAAAGTTAAGGTTATTTATGGTGGTTCGGTTGATCCCAATAACATCAGTGAATATATAACCACAACCGGTATAGATGGCGCATTGGTTGGAGGCGCTTCATTGGATCCTCGTGTTTTTGGCCTGTTATGCCGAAGCGCGATGCCAAACTAACATGAGCCAGATTTTGTTTTGGGTTGCCGTGGGAATTGCGTCTGTTTGTTTCGCCGCGATAGTGTTTATAGTTATTAAACATTGGCAAGAATTACGTTTGATAGATCCTGACTCCATTAAAGAAGAAAAAGAAAAGCAGAGGCGAGATGAGCTGGTTAAAGAAAGATTTAAGCGTATTCAAAGCGGAAAAGTTGAGCCTTTAAAAACTTTGTACAGGCGATTCATCTTTTCATCAAAAACAGCATTTCATCGCAGTTATTTAAAATTAATCAATCTCAATCGTTTTTACGAACAGGCTAAGCATCCTTTTGCAAAAGTCGCTCCCAGTCAAAAAGAAAGAGTGAAATTACTTTTGGATGAAGCACGCAGTTTGGCCAGGGATTTGAAGTGGGCTGATGCAGAAAAAAGATATTTGGAGATTTTATTGATGGATAATCGAAATTCCGAGGCTTATAAAGGTATCGGTTTGATTTATCTTAAACAAAAAATGATGCCTCAAGCCAAAGAAACTTTTGAGTATTTGCTAAAGGTGAAACAAGCTGATGATATCGTTTATGCGTCGTTAGCGGATATTGCCGGTTTTAATAAAGATAATCGTCAAGAAGAGTTATATAGAATTAAAGCTGTTCAAACAAGGCCCAGATTGGCAAACAGACACGCGGAATTGGCCAAATTTTATATTGAGAATCATGCTTACAAAGAAGCGTGGCCTTCAGCTAAAAGGGCTACGGATTTGGATCCCAAATCGGCAAAATATCAGGAATTGGCTTTGGAATGTTTGATTGAATCAGGCGAGAGTATTGATGCCAAAAGACAGTATGACAAACTGCGTTTGATTTTGGATGATCAGCCCAAATTGGCAAAATACAAAGAGCGGATTGAGGATATAAATATTAGTAAATAAAGCTTTTTTGACGGTTTTTGTTCTTGTCGGATCTTTATGTTTATAAGAGACTGGACTAATTTTGGTTTATTGATTATACTTTTCGAGCATTTTTGCCGTTGTAGCTCAGCTGGTAGAGCATCTCCATGGTAAGGAGAAGGTCACCGGTTCAATCCCGGTCAACGGCTCCATCTAAGGGTAGGTACCGAAGCGGTCAAACGGGGCAGACTGTAAATCTGCTGGCTCAGCCTTCCCAGGTTCGAATCCTGGCCTACCCACCACAATAAAAATCCGCTTATAGCGGATTTTTATAAATTCCCTTATCTAGTAATATGGATGCAAATATGAGTTATGTGACATATATATTATTCAGTGCTTCAAGTGGAAGGTATTACATAGGAAGTACGGAAAGTATGGAAAAGAGATTGCTTAGACATAATAAAGGAGCGACTCGTTCCACTAAACCATATCGTCCTTGGGTTGTTGCATATGAAGAAAAGTTTGAGACTAAAACCGAAGCACAGAAAAGAGAGAATTTGATAAAATCATATAAGCACGGTGAGGCATTTATAAAGTTATTAAGGTCAAATCCCGCCCTGGGCGGGACCCCGCCATCAATTGATAATATTTAATTAACGTGGCGGGGCGGGGCAGACTGTAAATCTGCTGGCTCAGCCTTCCCCCCCCGCCGCGGCGGGGGCCTACCCACCACAATAAAAATCCGCATTTAGCGGGTTTTTGCATTTGAATTTTTACAGGTTGACAGGCGTTTTTTCATATTGCTTTTTTTGCGCGTTTGGTTGAAAATGGCGGGATATGAAATTTATGAACTGTTCAGCTTTGCTGGTTGCTTTGATTGTTTTTTTACCGTCAGCGGTTTTGGCTTATGAACCCATGTACGCGGGATCAAGTGTCAGATATAATGTTGATGATCCGGCTAAAGCGGTGGGTTATTATGCCAAGCTTCCGGGAAAAACAGCGAGGTATACGGTATATTTTGCCGAGCCGGGTAATTTGCGTGTATCTTTGCGGATTCCGGATATTCCCTCAGCGGATAAAAATGTAATGATGCAGATCCATTATAAAGATGAGAATCAAGAGTCTCAGCACCTGGATTTAAGTTTTTCCAATGATGAATGGAAGTATTATAAAGATGAGTTTACGCGCAACGCGTATTATTTGGGTCCCGAAGCGAATGTGGAGGTTGCGAGCGGTACGCATTCAATTGTAATCAGCTCTCCTCCGGATAATGAAAAACCTTATGTATTGATTATAGGTGATCAAGAAGATGAATCTTTGGGGTCGACCTATACAACATTCAAAGAGTTGGCGAAAATTAAAAATGAAATTTATTCAGAATTGCCATTGACGGCTTATATCAATATCTATGGAGTTGTTTTGGCTATACCGGTAGTTATGGTGTTATCTTTACTTTTTTATGGAGGTATTAGAACTTATTTGAATTTTAAGAAAATGGATGAACAAGCAGATCAGAGTGTCGAAACGGATAACGGTAATTAGAAAGATTGAGCCATTATCCTTTTCAGCGGATGGGTGAATTGTGTGCCGACTTTTTGATTTTCTGGTATAATCTGTTCGCATATGACAACAATCAATACTCCGTATTTATATAAAGCTTTGACCTTAGCTGTTCAATCAGGTGCTTCGGATGTGCATTTTACCGTGGATAGAGCTCCGATTTTTCGTATACGAGGTGTTTTGCAGGAAAGTACGATTACGGAGAAGATCACGGAAGAGGTTTTGTTGTCGGAAATTAAGGCAATCCTATTGCCTGAAGCGTTTGAAAAATTAATGTTGCGCGCTGATGCTGATTTTTCCTATGATTTTCAAGATATTGGCAGATTCAGATTTGCGGCTTACTGGAAGAGCAGTAAGCCCGCTTTGGCTGCACGCGTAATTCCCGTACAGATACCTTCTCTTGAAGATATTGAAGCTCCGGAAGCCGTACTTGATTTTGTTAATTTGCATGAAGGGTTGGTTTTGGTGACCGGGCCAACCGGTGCCGGAAAGTCGACTTTGTTGGCAAGTATGGTTGAGGAAATAAATCAAAATTATTCCAAGCATATTGTAACATTGGAAGATCCGATAGAGTTTATTTATACACAAAAAAACAGTTTAATCAGTCAACGTGAATTGGGCGTGGATTTTGTTTCTTTCAGTGAAGGATTAAGACATTGCTTTAGGCAGGACCCGGATGTAATATTGATCGGCGAAATGCGCGATGTGGATACAATCCATACGGCGTTGACTTTGGCCGAGACAGGGCATTTGGTGCTGGCAACTTTACATACCGGCAGTGCGGCTCAAACCATAGATCGTATAGTCAGTTCTTTTCCGGCCGCGCAACAGCATCAAATACGTTTGCAACTCTCTTTGGTGTTAAAAGGTGCGGTTTCGCAGATATTGGTACCTTCGGTCACCGGAGAGCTTGTGGCTGTACGAGAAGTGCTAACCGGTACGGTCGCCATATCCAATGTGATTCGTGAGGGCAAAACGGAACAAATACCAAATGTCATTTATTCTTCCATGGCCGATAAGATGGTTGATTTGGATCGTGACTTGAAACAGCTGGTGGAAGAAGGCCGTATTTCTTATCAAGTGGCACAAGAACACGCGAGAAATAAAGATCATTTTTAATAGCTATACTATAAAGTCATAACGTCATAACGTCATAACGTTATAACGTCGTAATGGGAAACGCGTAATCAGTTTATCAAGAGAAACCTAAGCTTTTCTTGATGAACTTTGGACTTGACCTGTCCCGCGAAGCCCCGTGACCCTCGTAGCTTCGTGACCCTCGTAGCTTCAGCGAAGTGGGTTAGCGAAGTGGGTTGGCGTAGTGGGATGAACTTGTTACTTGGTACGATGAATATTAATCTTAACTGCTTAACTCGTTTGAACGTTACAAACGTTACGAACGTTAATACTATTTTTATTTTATGAGCAATGCATTTATTGATGCGCTAATGAAGCGCTTGGATGGTTTACGGAGTTCCGGGGATTTTACGGAATCGGAGATGAATAAATTAAAAGAGTATCACTCGGTAACTCATCATGTTTTGGAAGTGGATGGTGATACATATCCGGCATGGAGAGTAAGGCATAGCAGTGCTTTGGGGCCGGGCAAGGGCGGTATTAGGTTTCATCCCGGAGTCTGCGAAGATGAAGTAAAATCTTTGGCGTTGTTAATGAGTTTAAAAAATTCTTTGTTGGGATTGCCGTATGGAGGCGGTAAAGGCGGTGTACAGTTTGATCCCAAAAGTAAATCTTCAGAACAGATGCAGAAAATCAGTCGAGCTTATGCCAGAAAATTTGCTGATGTAATTGGACAAGATATTGATATTCCGGCGCCTGATGTTTATACAAATCCCGAAATCATGGGGTGGATGTTGGATGAGTATGAAAAAGTAAAAGGTTATCATGAACCGGGATTGATTACAGGAAAGCCGTTGGCGTTGGGCGGTATAGCCATGCGAGGGGATGCTACGGCTCGCGGAGGAGCGATTGTTACCGAGGCTTTTTTGGAATCCATGGATTTGCCCAAAAACGGACTCAAGGTTGCGGTACAAGGTTTTGGCAACGCTGGTTCTTATATGGCACAATTTTTGGCCGAAGCCGGGCATGTTATAGTTGCGGCGAGTGATAGTAAGAGCGCCATTTATTTGGAGGGCGGGTTTGATGTTAAGGAATTACAGGGTATTAAAAAACAGGGCAAATCTTTGGGTGAATCGGGTTTAGGCGCTGAAATCAGCAACGCCGAATTGTTGGAACTTGAAGTGGATATTTTGATTTTGGCCGCACTGGAAAATCAAATTACCGATGACAATGCTGAAAGAATCAAGGCCAAAGCCATTATTGAATTGGCGAACGGACCGATTTCCGCCGACGCCGATCAAATACTTCATGCTAAGGGTATACATGTTGTTCCGGATTTGTTGGCCAATGCGGGCGGAGTTACGGTCAGTTATTTTGAATGGGCCATGAATCGAACCGGCAATATTTTGGATGAGGAATATTTAAAACAAAAGTTGGTTGTTATGATGAAGGACGCTTGGAAGCGTGTTTTTGCGGTTTATGAAGAGAAACAGGGTAAAGCTGATTTTCGTACCGCCGGGTATATTTTGGCTATACGCAGGATTTTAGAGGCTGAAAAGGCTAGGGGAAACCTGTAATGAGTTCGTCAAGTTAAAAGTATAAAGTTCGTCAAGAGCGACTAAAGTAACTCTTGATGAACTTTATACTTGATGAACTTGAGTTTTGATGGTTATAGGCTAGGGTTTTTGGCTTTGTTGACAAGTTGAGATGGCTGAGATATACTTTTCGCGCTGTTATATTTAGGTTTAATAGTGCGATTATAAGCCGAAGTAGCTCAGTTGGTTAGAGCGACGGTTTTGTAAACCGTAGGTCGTGGGTTCGAATCCCACTTTCGGCTCCACCTTCTTAATAGAAATCACAAATAATAAATAACAAAGCGGGCGGAGGGATTAATCTTTATTATTTGTTATTTAAATGAATTATTTACCAGAGAATGAGTATGTCTCAAGATAACATGATCAAATTTGAGTGTAAGGATTGCAAGCGGGTTAATTACCACTCCAGCAAGAATAAAAAAACACTCAAGAACCGCTTGGAACTTGCCAAATTTTGCAAGCATTGCAAAAAAAGGACCATGCACAAAGAAACCAAATAAAATCCGCCAAGGCGGATTTTTGGCTTTTAAAAAGATCTTAATTGGTATAAGATGAATTATTATGGGTATATTTGATCCACAACCCGTCAAAGCAAAGCCTATCAAACGACCGATATATAAATTTCCGGAAACTTTGAATCGAAAATTATTTCTGTTAATTTATTTGGTTAGTTTGTTTTTTTGGATTATAGCTATCGGTTTGATTGGAGGATTGATGTTCTTCATTTTATTACCCATGATAATTAATACAATTCCTTTGATTTTTGTTTGGATTGCCGTTTTTGTTTTTGCATTTATCGGAGCGATTATTGGGTCGTTGATGGGGTCCATGGTTATAAATACGATTATTCAAGAAGGAGTAAAAACGGGGGAGATTGAACTTAAACGATAAATAATAAATAATAAAGCGAGAGGTACTTTAATTAAATAACAAATAATAAATAACAAATAACAAAGCAAGCGGAGGTATTTATCTTTATTATTTATTATTTATTATTTTGCGAAGCGTGGGGGATTAATCTTTATTATTTATAATTTATAATATATTATTTTGCGAAGCGAAGCGAAGCACAAGTATGATTTATTCAAAATTGATTCATGAAGCGGCGGAGCTTGCTGCCAAGTTGCATGAAGGGCAGGTTAGGAAGAATCCGGAGGGGACGCCGTATTTTTCGCATTTGGCTTATGTGGCTCTTATGTTGCAAAAAGCGGGTTATGATGATGAGGTTATTGCGGCCGCCTTTTTGCATGATGCGATTGAGGACACGGATTATACAGCGGAGCAGATGACGTCTCGTTTTGGCACAAGAGTTACTGAATTGGTTTTGGCTGTTAGCGAGCAGAAAGATGTAAAATCTTGGGCGGAGAGAAAAAGGTTGTATCGCGAGCAAATTAAAGAATCGACCATTGAGGCTGTTGCGCTTGCGTGTGCGGATCATTTGCATAATGCAAAGAGTTTGACTCTTACGGTTCTTGCCGGAATTAATATCGAGTCATTATTTAAAATTGGGATAGAGGAGAGATTCGAACATGAGCGAGCGTTGGTTGGTGTCTTTAATGAAAAATTGAATAGTTCGGAATTGGCGCGAGAGTTTGAATCATCCGTAAATGATTTAGAGATTTCGATGAAAAAATATGCCTAAATATAAAGATTATCTTACAGCTTCTGATTATTATAAGTTTTTGAATTGTCCTCATTGGCCTTATTATGAGCGTTTTCATACCGATCAGGAATTGGCATTAAAGCGAGAGATGACAGAGGGAGAGAAGCAAAGATTGGAAGACGGAATGCAACATGAAAAGGAAATAATGCGTAAGTTATATGCTGATAAGAATGTTAGGGAATTGATTTCAACGGGGAATCCGGAATTTGATTCGGAGACGACCAAGGGATTAATGCGGGAAGGCGTGGAGTATATTTATCAAGGAACTTTGACTCATGATGATTGGACCGGAAGGCCGGATTTATTAATGAAGATGCAGGGAGATAGCGACTTGGGAGATTGGTATTATGTTCCGATTGATATTAAAAGCGCGCATCATGTTCAAAAATATCATCGTTTGCAGTTGATGTTTTATGCCGTGTTGCTTGAATTTTTGCAAGGTAGGTTTCCGGGTCGGGGTTATGTGGTCAATAAAGATGGTGAACAGCATGAAGTGGAACTGGGTGATTATGTTGCCGAGTTTAATGAAATAACAGAAGAGCTGGAAGCGATTCGAGCCGGTGAAAAACCGGATCCGGTTTTAAGGAAAAGTTGTTTTGATGTGGGTCCATGGGGTGCTCTTTGTAAAGAGTACGCAATTGGTTCAAATGATATTGCGCAATTGTTCAATGTTGATATTAAAAAATTAAAAGCACTTCGTGAATTGGGCGTTCGAACAATTGAAGATGCGGCAAGAATGAATGTTGCCGATATGGATGGAAGAATGCCGGGCTTGAGAGCGCATGGGCTTACCGTTGCCAAACAACAAGCGCAATCTTTGTTGGGAAAAAAGGTTATAGTAAGAGAGCCGGTATTATTGAATACTCCGCCAATCGAAATTCATTTTGATATAGAAAGCGATCCGCCGAATGATTTGGATTATCTGTATGGAGTTTATATTAGAACAAAAGAGAAAAGCGAGTACCATGCTTTTGTTGCCAGGAAGCCTGAAGAAGAAAAGAAGATGTGGCAAGAATTTTTAAGTTGGATGGAAACTTTGGCGGAACCTTATCAAGTAATACATTACGCGACTTATGAGAAAGTGCGTTTGGCCGTTTTGGAAAAACGCTATGGAGGCAGTGAAGCGTTGGAGAGATTTAGAGCCAATATGATTGATATTAAGCAGGTTGTGACACATTCGATTGTTTTGCCTTTGCATTTTTACGGCTTAAAATACGTAGCACCGTTTTTGGGATTTTCGTGGAGAAGTGATGTAAAAAGTGGAGGGCAATCGGTTGATGTATTTGAAAAATATTTGGAATCTCAAGACGAAGAATTGCTGAATCAGATTATTTTATATAATGAAGATGATGTCAGGGCTACTGCCGTAGTAGCGGATTGGTGTCGTGCGTACGCTAAAAAACATATCGAGTACAGCGAACCGTATCCTTGGCAAAAGGGGATTGAATCGGGGATTTATCAACAAGAATAACAGTCGTAACGTCGTAACGGAGAAATGATGCTTAGTCGTAACGTCGTAGTAGGCTGTTTATTATAATTCATTCGGGTTGCGGGTGGCGGGAAATGTTGGGTGGGTTGAATCTTGGGGCTCGGGAAGTTTGGCGTAGGCGATTGAAGAAATAGCCGAGGTTATAGGTACCGAGGCTATTATGCCGATGGTTCCGATTATGGCCAATAATAAAGTGTTGGCAACCGGATCTTGATTTAAAAAAAATATCCAAGAAGTTTGTATTTGATAACGGTAAAGAAAAATTGAAATCGAAGTTCCGATCCAGGCAAATGCCAAAATCAGACTCATGGTACTTGCGTGTTCGCGACCAATGTTGATGCCCGAACGAAACAAATCTTTACAGTTGTTTTCGGGGCGGATTTTTTTAAGTTCGCTCATTCCGCAGACA
>CAZXFK010000017.1:0-15477 GCA_964640115.1 uncultured Gammaproteobacteria bacterium | reverse complement strand
GGTGGTCCGGCGTCCCGATGGATATCGGGGCGGCTTCTCGGCATTGCGCCGAGCGTTTTACAGAATCAGCTGGGGGCGTTGTATCGGACGATCTCAGCGATCGCCTTTCTACGCTCCAGCTCCTTCTGCCGCTGACGCCACCTTCTCGTCAGCGTCTCCTTCAGGCATCCGATCGCCTCACGGAGAGCGCGAAGCTCTTCGTCGGCGTCGGCGTCGGAGGCGGGGGCGGGGACAGTAACGGTCTCGTAGTTAGCCATGCTGTTTTCTCCCTTTTGGCTCACCTCCTATGAGAGGCGGTGAGCGGGTTTTGGATCTTCCGAAATTAATGCACCAAATTTGTTGTTTAGTGGATTGATTTCGGAGCCCACCACTAAGAGTCGAGGTGGGCGTAGACTTTTTGACCGCGCCGGTTAGAGCGCGTCACGGTGCTTCCCCGTGATATTAGACCTCGTTTTTGCGGACATTGGGTGGTCCGGCGTCCAGATTGTTATCGGGGCGGCTTCTCGGCATTGCGCCGAGCTAGTTTGCGATCCTTTGGCGATCGCGTTCCTCCATCTCGGCCTTGAGCTCGGCGAGGAGCTCGTCGGCCTCCAGCTCGGCGTACTCGGCGTCGAGCTCCCACTCATTCCAGCGATTGCGCTGGGTGGTGGGACGGAGGATTTGAACCCGCTGGGGAGCGGGTTCGGCGGGGCAAACGATGGCCGTGAGAACTGCCATCACTCTCCAGCCCCACCGGGACCAGAAAGCGACAACGCCTGCGGCCACGATGAGGGTGATGGCGAACTCTGCCATGTTGCTTTCTCCTTGCGGCTTTTATGCCGCTTTTTGTTTTTGCTCACCTCCTATGAGAGGCGGTGAGCGGGTTATTGGTGGCATCGGCAGGAGTCGAACCTGCGCGCATCACCATCCACCGGAGGTCCGGCTGAGCCGCCCGCTCATTTTTCGATGGTCGATGCCGTAATTAACCAACCGATATATTTGCGCATCAGTTGTTTAATTTCGGAGCCCACCACATTAGAGTTGTGGTGAGCTTTTGAGATTTTTTGCCTTGACCTCCAGGCATCGGGCATTACACCCACTAAGGAACGTTCTTTGATAACCGGGAACGTAGAAACCCGTTTGGCAGTGTTGCACTGCCGAGGCTAACCGTTTTGGGCGGCAGCCTCACTGTTACTATTCGCGGGAACCGCGAACAGCGGGGGGAGGGAGACGACGTCTCCCTCTTCGTAACTGACGTTCCTTGCGAACGTCAGCCCTTCCTCCAGACGGACGAAGTCCATCAGGAGGAACACCGTACCCATTCCGTTGGTACGGATGGTCACGGGCTCTGCCTCCAGCCCGCAGAGCAGGGCATGGGCTCGCCGAGCGAGCACCAGCTCCACCAGCGGGAGGCCGACGAGGGTGGCGAGGACGACGAGGACGGGAGCGGCGGCGAGGATGGCGATAGCCATGTTGCTTTCTCCTGTGCGGTCTTTCTTATTGACCGCTGTTTTTTTACCCGCGGAGTTGTTTCCACGAGTCCATCCCAAACCCTCAACTCCTAACTCCGAAATATTCGAAGGACTGAATTGAGGGGTTAAGATGGTAAATTGTCGAAGAACTGCTAACAGCTACCAGCTTCCAGCTTCTAGCTACTAGCCAAACAAACTACGGTTTGTTATTTTTGCTCCTTAGGCGTATCCGCCTCAGGCGGAGAATCGAAGGTGAGAAATCTCCACTCAATAAACTGACAGCTTTAATAACCCACGTTATGACGTTAAGACGTTAGACGTTTGACGTTACGATCGTTCTTCAGTGTTTTTTTGACTCGAATCTCGCGATCCACGACAAGCTTGGGATAGTTGAGACTCCAGTCCTCTCTCCTCTGAAGGTTAAGTTATTGTAAGGTTGCAACAGTGCCGGAGGGGATCCCTCTTCGCTAACCCACTATGCTAAAGCTACGAGGGTCATGAAGCTACGAGGGACATTCATCTATTGATGAATGAAGCGATTATTTTTCCTTGGCTTTGTTGTTAAACTTTCAGCTTAACAAGATAATATATCACAAATTGATGATTTTGTCAAGCCCTGCATGGCAATATTTTGTAAATTGGGTAACAAAAAAATAGGCTGATTTTTTGCCTATTTTTAGCGAAAAATATCTATATATTGTTTTTGGCTATATATAGCTAAATTTGCAAAATCCTTTAACTTGTCAAAATTTGTTTGACAAATATAGAACCGCCGGAGTGTACGGCGGTTGAGGGTGGAAGCGGGGATTCATTCATCCTCCGTTTTTTTCTCCGATGTTGAATCGAATTCGGTTATGGAAGTGATGCCCGTCCAGTAATTAATGCTTCCGTCGGGCAAAACATAGACGGGATCGATGCTGACAGCGTCTTCTTGTCCTTCGTCAGGAGATACGGAGCGATGATGCGGAGGAGTTCCACTGCGTTGCATTACCGGTCGTGAGTTATTGGATTTGATTTTTGGCGGTGATCCGCCTTTAAGGTTGATAGCTCTATGCGGTTTTACAAATGTACCCTTTCCCATAACAACCTCCTTCCAAGGTTCTAATTTGATACTACTACTTATCCCGCCTTAAGTCTATTTAAGCTACCAGCCACTAGCCACTAGCTGCCAGCTACCAGCCAATACCGGCACCACCTCCCCTCGCTATACGCTCGGTACTCCTCCTTAAAAAGGAGGAGAGTTTGGTATAAATCGGTTTTGAGAGCAGTCCCTGTAGGGATAAACCTTGTGTTTATCCGTGCCAAGCAGATCGTTACTTCAGTGCGGATAAACATAACTCTTCGTATGACTTCGGGTCACAGACAAGGTTTATCCCTACGAGGTATTATTTGGCTGGCAGCTAGCGGCTAGAAGCTGGAAGCTGGAAGCTTATGTTATTTGACTAATAGTCGTTAAAAGGTAAAAATGTGGTTATATGAAAAAAATAAATTTTTTAAAGACGTCTCAAGCAGTCTCGATTGCTGTCGGCTTTGTGATTTTAAGTGCATTAGGCGCGGGTTGCGGTCCCGAAGTTGAAGATGAAAATTTAAAAGTGGTAAATCCGGATGAGGCTTTGATACAAGAAGTTTTTATGGATAATTATCCGGAGGCCGGAGAGAATGTCAGAGTTGAGATTGCGGAAACGGATGGAGAGCGTGTTAAAGGAAATGTGGTTTTGAATAACTCTGCTTCCAAAAAGTTTTATGCGGTTAAGTTGAGCGGGGATTGGAGTGTTATCTATAAAGATGAGCCGGGTGAATATGATTGCGAGTTATTGCGCAATTATGAGTTTACTGAAAATATGATCGTTGGATGCAAAGAGCCGGTTGTTGAGTTTACAATTGCGGACGCTCAAGGAATCCAAAAAGCTTTTGCGGATAAATATCATAAAAATATCGAGGACATTACAATCAAAGTTGATAAATATACCGCATTGCACGCACGCGGTACAGTGCAGTTTGCCGATGAACCGGGCGGAGGAATGTTTTTGGCTGTAAAAGAAAAAGGTGAATGGGATTTGGTTTTTGACGGCAACGGTTCGTATCAATGCGAGTTTACGGATCCGTATGATTTTCCGGAAGATATGGTTTATGACTGTAATTAAGAATTAAAAATTTTGTAAAAACATATAATGCCAAATGACTAATGCCTAATGCCAAATTATTGTATCGCTACGCTATCTTAATTATATATGTATGAAAACCCGCAGGGTTACCGATATTTGGCATTCGTAATTTGGCATTTGGCATTAAGTATAAATAATGTCATCTTGGTTTGGTGTTGAAAAAATCTGCCGAGAGGCAGATTTTAGGTTTTGGGCAGGGCTTGTACGATAACCCAGAAGAAATCGTCTGATGTTTCGATTTCACGATGAGGCGGAGTTTCAAAGGTGAGGGTATTTCGCGGATCGGGGATTATACGGCCAATGCCTCGGAATTCTTTGGGATTAAGAAATTCTTCCAAGGGCGATTCGATTACTCCTCGACCGTGATTGGCAGCATGAATTATCGTGCGGTCTCCGGTTGCGATTCCGATATGGCCCATGTTTAATTTTGGATCATCGCGATACCAGTTGTGACGTTGCCCGGATTTGAACACAAGATCTCCCGCACGAATGTTCCGTGTGCATATTGATAAGGATTGTTCATATTGCTGGATTGTCCGGCGATGAAGATTGATTCCCGCATGGCCATAGATCCATTTGGTAAAACTACTGCAGTCAAAAATGTAAGGAGCTTGTTGCTGTGTCGCGCCAAGTTTATACTCCGCTTTACCAATGCAAGATCTGGCGATTTCAATCAAGTTAACAGTTATGATTTTAAAACCGCGATCCTCGAGGATTTTTGTGGCTACGTTTATGGGAACAGGTAGATTAAGATCGGCTAGATTTACAGCACAACGGTTGCCTGCGGCACGAAACATGATCCCTCCCTCTTTAAAGGACTGGAGCTAAACTAACTAAATAATCGTTAAGTGTCAATTTAGTTTAAAAATTTAAAAATAAAAAGACACAGCGCATGTGTCAATTCGAGTTCAGAAGTGCTTACGTTTTGAGTTTGGCGAGTATGCCGTTTATATCATCATGAAGTTTTTGAGTTTCTATACGGGCGTGGGCGGCAAAATTTTCACCGTTTGATGCAAAGATGATGCCACGGCTGGAGTTGATGATTATGCCTTGTCCTTTGGAATCAATTCCATTTTGAATTGTTGCTTCCAGGTCACCGCCCTGTTTGCCGATACCAGGTATGAGGAGGGGTAAGTCTCCGGTACTTGCGCGAATGTTGGCGAGTTCTTCCGGATAGGTAGCGCCGGCAACCAAGCAGCAATTTTGATTACCATTCCAGTAACGAGCAACTTTATGAGCTACTCTTCGATACAATGCTTGTTCGGAGACCATGTCTTGGAATTCTCCGGCCCCAGGGTTGCTTGTACGACAGAGAATGATACAACCCTTGTCTTTGCGTTCCAAGAATGGCTGTAGGGCAGATTTACCGAGATATGGCTGGAGCGTTATAGCGTCAGCGCCCAAATAATCGAATGTAAACTTTGCGTACCCAATATTCGTATTTCCGATATCCGCGAATTTTGCATCCAGAATGACCGGTACATCGGGTGCGAGTTTTTTGATCCAATCCATGGTCATACTGAGAGCCTGGATTCCATCTGAACCGTGCATGATATAAAATGCGAGATTGGGTTTGTACGCACAGACAAGGTCGGCAGTGGCATCGATGACGGCTTTGTTGAAAGCAACTATTGAGATTAAGGGGTTGTTGAATTTGCAGACTGGAGGAAGTTTTCCGTAGTCGCTATCGAGCCCGACGCAGACGAATTTGCCTTGTTCCCACTTTGCGCGCAAGAGATCCATGAAGTTGCGATTTGCCATTGTGATATCCTTTGTGAAAGGCCACTCCGAGGATTCGGATTGCGGTCAGTTAATCATGTTAACTGGAGCGGAGTCAAGGGGTAGATTTTTGCCAAAAAAGATAAAATGAGCTAATATCGTGGTACTTAATTTGGCACTCTTAGCTTAACGGATAAAGCTCCGGTCTTCGAAACCGGCGATGGGGGTTCGATTCCCTCAGGGTGCACCATGAAAACTCGCTTAAGCGAGTTTTTTGTAAGGGTTGAAATCAGGTTTCTATTATTGACATAAACTGAAAATTATGATATTCAGTTAACTGTTCCATAAAAAGGAGTATCAAATGCAAGATGAAGAATTTGAAGCTTTGAAAAAATCTCTGACAAATTTCGCAAGACTTTGTGAACTTTTGAGCAAAGCCGGTGAAGATCCGTTTAAGCAAGAAATAGAGCGTCACTTCGCATTAGCGAATATTGACAGTATGGAAAAGCTGGGCAATTTGATTCGATGCGTCAATAATTTTGAAATGATTTGCAGACTTTTCGATGATGCCGGTGTCGATACTTCGGATTCCGAATTCATTGATGATGACGTATACATGGTTCATATTGATACGAAAATTTGGGATTTACCATGTTACATCTCTTTGGAGTTACCGGAAGGCATCGCCCAATTGAATTTTGGTATCATTGATAGTGATGGTGCGCACGAAGCCACTATTAATATCAATGATGATCAAGATAAATGGGTGTTGCACGCGCATTGCAAAAAAAATCAACCGACGCTGCTTCTTCCATTATTGGATGAGCTTGGTTTGCTTGATGGCGAAGTACAAACTTTTTCCGGCAGTGATCTGGAAAAGATTATTTGCACCTTTGGCCGGTTTGTCTTGAAAGTTCGTGAGTTGGATCACGAACGACATGTCGACAACGATCCTCTTTGATGCAAAAAGCCCCTTTAGGGGCTTCTTTTAATCTGCTTGAAATTCTGTGACGTGTTAGGTACAGAATATGTGTTTTCTTTTTTGGCTTGTGTATTTTTGAGAATTTTGTTAATTTACAAATGGAAAAATACACAAACCAAGAGAGAAGGCTTTAATGAGCGATAAATTGTTCTTTGAAATTCCCGACGATCAAGAAATTATGGTGAAATTGGTTGAGGCTATACCGTCTAATTGGTTATGGGTGGATGGTGAGCTTCGTGCCTCCAAAGTACTTGTTGCTTCCGGGAAAGTTGAGGAGAATACCGGTTTTGTTGTACAGCGATTCCATAGTGTTCAGCCTACAATCATCGGTGGGTACAACCGGAACGAGAAGAAATGCTGGAATCCTAACCTTTACGCTATCATGGTAGAGCGAAAGTTGCCCGGCTTTATTCGATTCGACGAGGCCGGTTACAGCTCGCCCAGTATCACTCTTGAACTCGCCAAGCAGATTGCTGTTGGTTTTCTTCGCAAAGGCTACAGGGGTAGCCTTAGTTTCTACCGAGATTGCTACAACAATATAAAGTACGATAATCCTGCGCTCTGTGAAATTGTTTTCGAGTCATGGCATGGTGCATCTAAATCTCGCGCAGAAATCGGATCGCAATCCGCTCACATCAAGTTAGAGTGGGAGAGCCGTTACTCCGGCAAGGAGGATGACATCGCGCCTATCGTTGACGTGTGCCGTTTTTTGAATCTCCGCGATGTTTGGTATAGTTGAACGAGCTTGTTTTGCTTGATAGTCAGGAATAAATTTTACCCGGCGTAGCATGTTAGTAATGAACTTTCTTGATTCAAAAAGCCCCTTTAGGGGCTTCTTTAATTTTCTTTAAATGAACGATAGTCGAATTATTTTATATCCCAATGTTTTGCCTCCAGGCCGGCTTCGGCGGCTGAGATTTGGGCTTCTTGTTTGCTGGTGCCGCTGCCTACGGCGATAAGTTCTTTGTCGAGGAAGACGCCAACCGTGAATTCTTTGTTGTGATCGGGACCGATTTCTTTGAGGACTTTATATGTTGGAGTGATGCCCATCAATTCTTGAGATGTTTCTTGGAAACGACTTTTGGGATCGATGTATAATTTGTTTTCCAGAATGTTTGGTAAAATCGAAAGTATGTGTGCATCGATGAACATTTTTGCGCCCGCCCAGCCTCCATCCAAATAGATGGCTCCAATGATGGCTTCGATGGCGTTTGCTAAAATGTACATGCGGGCTTTGGAATTTTTATCCTTAGCTTCTCCTTTGGAAAGTAAAAGGTACTCTTCGAATTGCAATTTGGTGGCGATGCCGGCAAGGGTTTTAGCGTTGACCAAGGCAGCGCGCCAGTTGGTAAGTTCGCCTTCGGGATTGGGATAGTTTAGATAAAGATTTTCCGTTACCACCAGTTCCAAAACCGCGTCGCCTAAAAATTCCAGTCGTTCGTTATGATCAAATTCAAAATCGGAATGTTCATTTAAATACGAACGATGAGTAATAGCTTGAAGAATTATGCTTTTATCTTTAAAAACATAACCGAGCCGCTGTTCAAGCGGAGTAAAATCGATAGTTTCGTGATTTGTCATAAGTTCGCAAATTTTTGCGAACGATTCTCACGAAGATGACGGATGGTTCCGTGTACTTCGTCAGAAACGTTCTTACATTTTGAATTAATAATTTTGAATTTTATTGTTGTCGGCTACAATCATTTTTAATTCTAAATTCTTAATTCATAATTAATTTAGTCAGTTGTTTCTTTTGGGTCAAAGTTGAATTTTGGAGCTGTCAGGGTGCTTGAGATTTGGGTTTCTGTGGGTTGTTGTTCGATGGTTGGTTTTGCTTCTTCGACCGGTTTTTCTTGTTTGGGTTTGTCGGCTTCTTTCATTTTCCCATTGGTTGTTTGATCGCGAAAAACAGCTCCAAGAACGCCGTTAACGAATTTACCGCTGGATTCGCCGCCAAAAGTTTTAGCGAGTTCGATGGCTTCGTTGATGGCAACTTTTGAAGGAATTTGATCATCGAAAGTCAATTCATAGATGCCCAATCTCAAAACATTACGATCTACGGTTGTAATGCGTTCAATTGGCCAATCCGGCGCAAATTTGGCAATCGCTTCCGTGATTTGTTGTTCGTGATCCATGATGCCCTTGATTAAAGCCAACGTAAAAGAACGCTCATCAAAATCAGGAGCGAATTCATCCAAATTACGCTCGGTTATTTGAGCCGCTTCTTCTGGGGTTTTTTTGTGAAAATCCCATTCATAAAGGGATTGTAACACTATTGTTCTGGCTAAATGACGATTGGACATAAGGTGCAGAAAGGTACGGGTAAATTATGTTTATAATAATTTGATACGTAGATGCAATTATTTTTTGGCTTTGGCTTCGGTAGCCTCGGGCTGTTTGGATTTTTTCAAAAGGCGTTCCAATTTTTTATCTTTGCCTTTGACATGGATTTCATGTCCGCGGTATTCGGTTGCTCCGGGAGCGGCACGATGCGGGCGATGAGTTTGTCCGGTTTTGGAATCTGTGGCTATGGTTTGCTTTTCTAGGGCAAAATGTGATGCGCGGCGTCTTTTATCGCTGCTGGTCCTCCGATGTCCGGGTAGTGACATAAAAATTCAGTGAAAAGTTAAATTTATAATGTTTCAAGAGTTATTAAATAACGCGGTAAGTTTAGCAAAGAAAACAATGAAATGCAAGCGGTTTTTACATCCGGTCAACCCAATTTGGCTTTCAGTGATGATTTTTGATGAGTTTAAAACCGGCACAAGGCCGGTTTTTGGCTAGATTATCGTTCTTTTGATGTATTCAGGTTCAAAGGAATGGATTTCGTTTTCATCAAACCAAACATCGATTTCAGTTTCGGCTTCTTCGGGGTTGCCGGAAGCGTGGATCAGATTAAAAACTCCCGCGTTTTTGGCATCAGCATGCTTAAAGGATACATGCGCAAAGTCACCGCGAATTGTACCGGGAGCTGCGGATTTGGGCTCTGTTTCCCCGACTAGTTTACGTACAACGTAAACGGCTTCGACTCCTTCCAGGGCTATAGCTATGATCGGGCCTGACATGAGCATGTCAACCATGAGTTGGCGAACGTTTTCACCGCGGCGAATGGCCAAATCTTCGGTATAGTGTTTTTTTGCCGTTTCTTCACTGGAAACAACCATTTTGAGTCCGACTATTTTTAAACCGACGCGTTCAAAGCGATGAATAATTTCGCCGATAACTCCGCGGTTGAGGGCATCGGGTTTCAATAAAACCAATGACCTTTGAATTGTTTCGCTGGGATGTTGCATATGGGAGATAGTTTATAACGTTTATAACGTCGCAACGTATAAATATAATTAATAAATAATAATTAATAAATAATAAAGATAAATCACTCCACCCGCTTTGTTATTTGCAGCTTTATTATTTGTTATTTAATAGGTACCGTGTTAGTTAAGGCGGATTTTACTGAATGATGAGGGTTGTGTCAAACGTGGGGCGGTTATGAAATGAAAAACTCCCGCGAGCGGGAGTGAGTCGTTAGGCGGATTGCAACATGCGGCACTGATGGCTCCAGAGCATGTCGCGGGTGGATTGATCGTACCAATCCAAGCCGTATAAATGCGTTGGCCAAATCCATGGAAAGAGCGTGTCCAGATATGTGGCCAGTTTGTAGAAGGGATGGCCGTCACCGGCATGAGCAACCCGTGAATTGATGTAATCCGGTAAAGCTAAGATTTGCAATTCATGCCAACACTGCCACAGGAATTCGTATTTTTCTCCACGCCGATTTGGCGATGAATGGGGATTACTCGGGTCGATAGCACCGGCCCTGGAGGCGTTTGATTGTTGTGCCGAAACCAATCCGGGGCAATTAATGAGCGTTGTACGCAAGCGGTTGGCTAAGTATTCTTCGTCGGTCAAGCTGTTGTTTAACAGCACCATCACGATGCCGGATAGATCATTAATCTGTTCGGGCTTTCGTTGAGATTTGCGTAACTGCTTGGCAAAAATTCGTTCTTTGGGGCGCGGGGCGAAGTAGATCAAGATTTCAGTGCCGTTTTTTTTGATGATGCGAACATCAAGAAAAAGCACGTAATGAGTTTCAGAAGGTTGTGTATTTGCTTCGGGTTCATTTTCGTAATACCAAGTGACAGCATAGTTGCCATCGGTGTTGCGCTTGACACGATATTTGTTTTGCGGATCCAGTTCAGCAACAACTATGACCCGTGCACTTTCGGATCCACGAAAAACTTGATTTTCCAATTGATGGATGAGATCTTCGTGTATTTTGCTGAGTCTGACGGGATTGTTTGTGCCGATTAGATGTTCGAATTCCAGTTGCGCTAATACGGCCACAAGCCGCGCTTCAAAAGGAATGCGTTTGGAGATTACACCGCTTTTTCGTTCTCGGGCCATCAAATCAATAAGTTGCGGCATATTGTGTGCGGCCAATACCTCGGCCGTGAATTCCAGCCGCGGGCGGCGATTACTCGGAAAGAATTTGCACAAAATATCGTCGATTGCATTTCTGACATTAGAGATGGCGGTTTGCATCAAAATTCGAGATTCTTCGAATCCCAAGTGATAGAGGTCGTATTTTTCGGCAAAATGATTATACAGAATTCTATCTTGTACTTCGGCGCTTTTTTCGCTATATTCGTGTTTGGAGAGATTATCGGGCAAGGATTTTTTTGCAGCCAACAACTGGGCGCGCAAGTTGCGAAAGCGCATTATTTCGCCCGACAAAACCGAACTGCGCCGAATTTCTTGCAGTATTTGCCGTTTGGGCATTTTATCGGGAAATGTTATGAGATTGGGAAAAATCTGTAAGACTGTGGCTTCATGACTCTTGCGGGCTTTGACCGCATACTCGTCGGCTTTTTCCGCCAGAATTGCGAGCAATGTGTCGCGCTCGATGCTTTCCGGCATGGAAGAGAGCGTTTCGGCAATGTCTTGAATGACTTGGACTTGTCCAAAGGTGGCAAAAAACGGTTGCGGAGCCAATGGAGTTTTGCACACGCAATCATCTTTCTTGAACACTGTGAAATTCTCCTTTGTTAAAGTGCGAAAGCCAATGATAAGTGAAAATTGGGTTAATGTCAATCGTGGATTTTGTTGACTTTACTCTACATTTAGTGAAAAATGATTTTAAGAGCCGATTGAGGTTTCGGGACAATTTTCGGTATAAGAGGCCGGCGTTTCAGTCGCCGTGGCGGTTGAAATCAGGCCTTTGCGGCGTAATGACGCATATTTGGCATTTTGCGGATTTTCTGCAAGCGTCCAAAACAATGCGTACAGCTTACGCAGAGCATCGCTCGATTGGATTTTAGCCGAAATACCTCGTCGGCTCTTTTATTTGAATTGATTGACTTTTTGGGTCATTTTTGTTAATCTCAGGATGGAAAAGAATAGGATGAAAAAGCGGAAATCCAAATAAACGCACATTAACAAAACGGAAATCGAATAGGAGGTCACCATGCGTTTAATCCCTGTTCCCAGGGGCGTGCGCGTGGTGCTTCTTCGCCACGCGATTTCGGATTGGAACGAAGAAACCATTAAGGCGCTGGCCGCCGGAGAGCTTAAGCCGTCAAGATTGCCGGGTAAACGTAATGCCCCGTTGTCTCCAATGGGGCACTTACAGGCTTATTTTGCAGGCAAGTATTTGCAATCACAGATAGCACCGGCTTTGTTCAAAAAGCGCGGTATCTTGGCACGTTCTTTGCATATGAGAGCCAAAGAAACCGCTCGAATATTGAGTGAAGCGGGTAATCTGGAAACGGCGCGCCGGTTTCAGAGTGATTTGCTGGCCGAAAGAGCGCATGCTCGTTTCGCTTTTATCGAGAAACCGGAAACTGTCGACGGCTTTGCTTATTGCGAAACTCCCGGTTGCATGCGTTTAAAAAACGCCGAATCAACCCCTTTGCCGGGGTTGGTAAATACCGACATGGCCGACATGCGCGAGTTGATCAGACATCAACCAATGCTGTCGAGAGTTTTGATGAGTAATGCCGATATGCACTTGGCTACGGCTTTCTTGTTAACGAGCTACCGTGATTCTTTGGAGTTTTTTTATAAACGCGCCAAGGAAAATCATACGGAAATTAATCCGCAAGTGCATGCTGAAATTCGTAAAGAAGCCGCAGGGCAAGCTTTAAGGGATTTTGGCAGTCGCATCGCCAAAGATTTTACGGAGTGGTTTTTTGATCAAGAACAGCTCGAACCGCATCAAAGACGTAAAACGCCGACCGGCGAAAGTTTTGATGATTTACGGACCCGTTCTCAAGATTTTTGGGAGGAGTTTGTTCCGGAACTTGAGTGTGTCGGCAACGGCGCAACAGCCATTATCGTGTCGCACAGTATCTTTATTCTGCAATTAAGGCAGTCGATTGAAGGTTTTTCCAACCATGATTTGAACATGATGCTCAAGGCCGAAGGCCCGCCGTTTCCGCCGCACGTGGGAATGACTTTTTACAAAGAAGTAGACGGTTTCTTACAGTTGGATGGCGAGCCATACCGTTTGCCTTCGCAGTTTGAAGTTTCCGGCAGACGGCTTCGCTTTAAGGATTCGATTGATCCGCTGATTATTGCGGAAGCTTGTAAAAACTTGGGGATTGAAGAATACCGCAAGGATTCTAATCGCAAGAAAAACGGTAACCGCAAAAATTCGGATCATCGTTTCAGGTTTGTGTTGAGTCCGGAAGCGGAGCTGAAACCGGTTCGTGCCGCTTCGCCAAAAATACCTGAAAAAAAAGCATCATGAGGGATCGGTGTACACCGGTTCCGCAAAAATGATGTTTATAGCTCGGCCTCGTTATCGGGGCTTTTTTCTTTTGTCCGTTTAATATATAATCATTAAATGGAGCAATTGATTGCCGGAAAAATTTTAAATAAACGAAAAGTTGCGCAGCGAACAGCTCAAAAGGATGTAAGAGCGCGCATGATGACGATTGGAGGAACATTGATTTTGGCCATAATCATAATTTTAACTTTGGTATTTGCATTAAATTTGTTGTTTCCAAGAGGTAATGGAGTGCAATTTGTCATTATTACGGCTTTGTCGGTGATCGGTTGGGGTTTTTTCTTGAATTGCGTCAGCGAACATTTGAAACTTGATGATGGATATTTGGAATTTTCATCATTAATCGGCAGAACCATAAAAATTTCTTTGCAAGACATAATCTCCTATAAGCTTACGGATTATGGAGTTCGTTTGGATGGCAATATGTATTTATTGGAAGTGACTCACTCTAAAAAATCCAAGCCCGAAGAAATTTGGTTAAGCCCTTGTTGGAACAATAAAGAGTTATCGGCTTTTTGCGTTGCTCTGGATAATGCTTTGGATGAATTTGATCAATAAATCATCAATCAAGAATGAAATAATAAGAAAATATAATTATGCCAAAGAAAAAAGCCAAGCCGGAAATACAAAAAATCAAGCAATCTACCAATAAAAAAGTTGGTGCCATCAGGCCGTTTTATAAAGGTACATCGTATAAATCCAATAATCCGGCCAAACCGGGTAATGAAAAACGTTTTGTTTATTGGGTTTGCTCGCCGGGGGGTGACTGTGAACAATTGGATGAAACCAAAGATTTTACAGAGCAGATGCATTGGAAGATTTTCAGAATCATGGCCGAATTTATAGAAGGTTTTGAGTTTTTATCCAAAATGCATCAAGAGGTTACTTTTTTTGGCAGTGCAAGAACCGATCCCAAGGCTAAAGCTTATAAGCAAGCTGTTGCATTGGGCAAATTATGCGCAGAGGCGGGTTATACCGTTATTACGGGAGGCGGGCCGGGTATAATGGAGGCTGGCAATAAAGGCGCTTTTGAAGCCGGTGGGGAATCGGTTGGATTGGATATCGAGCTTCCCATGGAACAAAGGCGTAACGATTTCGTGACGCGTGCTATCGGGTTTCATTATTTTTTCACACGTAAAGTGATGCTTTCGGCTTCGGCGCAAGCATATGTATTTTTTCCGGGGGGGTTTGGTACCATGGATGAGGCTTTGGAAATGCTGACTTTAGTACAAACCGGTAAAATTCCCAAATCCGTACCATGTATTTTTGTGGGAAAATCTCATTGGCAACCGTTTAAAAAATGGGTAAATGATCAACTGTATAAATCGGGATATATCAATAAAGAGGATTTGGATTTGATGCAAATAGTTGATTCACCGGAACAGGCCTTCAAAATAATTCAAAAAACTTCGGAAAGAGGATTATAACAGACGAGAATCCAATAAAATAAACCGGTATTGCCGGTTTATTTGGTTGTTGCTGTTTTGCGAGCCGCTGTTTTGGTACGCTTTTTTTGACGTTTGGTTGGAAGCTCGCCTTTATGTACAGCCTCGAGTTTTTTGAGAGCTTTTAAAGCGCGTGTCGATAAACGGATTTTTACACCGTTAAAACGACGTGTTTGCAAATTAACGCCTTGGAGTTTTTTAGTGGCGACATTGGAATGACTCCGATTATTGGCTTTGTTAGCCCGTTTTCCGGAGATTAAGCAGATTCGTGACATATTGATTGGCGTAAGTATAGCCAAATGCGGTATGATTGGCAAGTACCATTTGTATTTTATGTCTTTTTCAACACTGTTTTCCAATCCGGCAATCTTTATGTTATGGCTTGCCGCCATTTTGACAGCGCTTTCGGTGCATGAGTTTTCACATGCTTTAGCTGCGTATTTATTGGGCGATAATACCGCAAAAAGAATGGGGCGTTTAACTTTGAATCCTTGGGCGCATGTGGATTTATTCGGCTTATTGGCTTTGATTTTTGTACATTTCGGTTGGGGAAAACCCGTTCCGTATAATCCGCTATATTTGAAACATAAGCATTGGGGTGAACTTTTGGTTGCCATTGCCGGGCCTTTCAGTAACTTGATCATGCTGGTTGTTTTTGGCATTACATTAAAAATACTGTTGCCAATTTTGGGGGATGATAATTTGTTGGTTATTTTTTTGATTTTTACATTTTTTATCAATGCTGCGTTAATGTTGTTTAATTTAATTCCTTTGCCGCCTTTGGATGGATCTAAATTGTTATTTGCGATTTTACACCAGAATAGATGGCATGATTTACGTTATAAAATTGAGCAATATGGTCCGTATGCTTTAATGGCGGTTATTTTTGCGGATATAATTTTAGGGATTGGAATAATCAGATATTTGT
>CAZXFK010000016.1:12100-15830 GCA_964640115.1 uncultured Gammaproteobacteria bacterium | reverse complement strand
TCGAATCAAAAATCATCTTATCCCGCAGGGGGATTATGCTGGCCGCATTGGTTGGCCTTTTTGCGTCATCGTATTTGCTTTACACCTACACAACAGGCACCGATCTCAAATGCGGAGCATTGTTACAAGGTTGCGATACGGTTAGAATCTCCAAATGGGCCAGCATGTTTGGCATACCCACTCCTTTTTTTGGAGTAATATTTTACTTATCGGTTTTGATCGTGGGCCTTATCCGCACTTACTCTTCCGAATATAAAATATGGCTGTCGCGTTTGGCTGTCATTATCCTCGCCTCAGCCGGTTTTGCGGAATCGCTATTTTTAACCTACATCCAGCGTTTCGTTATTCAACAATTTTGTTCTTGGTGTTTGGTATCGGCGTTGGCCACATCACTCATATTTATTTTCATGTTCTACGATCGCGCACGCGTCATCTCCAAACCTCAAAGTATCAAAGAACTTAAAATTATCGGCATAAGTTTGGCTATGTTTGTTGTTATCGGGGGAATTGCGTTCGCATGGTTAATCCGTCCGGTGCCCGCACCTGTAATCTCGCCGATTTTTCTGCAAGGCCAAATTCAAACATTGGAACCCGTTTCTTCGGATTCGATTTACAATTCCACCGAAACAACGTCCACAATAAAAATTGACGACGTATTCCCCAAGCCATAATTTGTATAGCTAGTAGCTAGAAGCTGGTAGCTGATAAATAAAAAAGC
This sequence comes from uncultured Gammaproteobacteria bacterium, assembly GCA_964640115.1. GTDB lineage: Bacteria > Patescibacteriota > Patescibacteriia > 2-12-FULL-60-25 > 2-12-FULL-60-25 > MWCR01. The sequence goes on along the minus strand of CAZXFK010000016.1, from coordinate 15,112 downwards.
TTCGATAAAGGTTTCCGAAGCTTATTCGTCTGTATCCGCGAACCGGATTTTTCCCAATTGTGTAAGCTGCTTGGCTCGGCACTCGGTTTCGTGCTCGCGGATATATTCATGCGGAATTCTTGCTCCGCAAAAAGAACATTTGAAACAACACATCGGATGATGTACGGGATCTTCAGGTTTGCAAAGGCAGATACGAGCTTTTTTAAGTGTAGGACTTTCCATTTTCGATCTCCTTTACTTATTCGCGTCTCTCTTTTATCACGAATTTTCTTTTCGGTCAATAATGAGGTTGACCGCTTCGGATTATTTTGCTAGCTTGCACATGGTTCTTTACCAAGGAGTTAATAATGCAACAAAGCAGAATCCAAGCGGTTGCCAAAGCTTTGCAAATCAAGAATACGGATCTTGTCATCTTTACTGATATCGATGGCACTTTTTACAAATGGCAGTTGCTCATCGATTTGGTCAACTGGATCGCCGAATCTTTTCCCGAAAAAAGCGGCATTACCGCGCCTTTAAGACAGGCTATCAATGATTATCATCATCAAATCACTCCTTTTAACCGAGTGATTGAGCTTCTGCTTTTGGCAATCCCCGAGGTCTTTGCAGGCATTCCCAAAAAGAGGGTCGCCAATATCGCAGCCAATCATATTGAAGCCACATTTAATCGCGTTTACGCTTTTCCCAAAGCCGTCTATCAAGCCGCTAAAGATTCTCGCGCCGCAAAACCCCGTGTCCTGGTTGCCATAACCGGCGCGCCCAACGAAGTCGCCGAGCCTTTGTGCGCTAAATATGGTTTTGATGTTGTTATCGGGGCTTATTACAAAACCGATGCATATGGTTTGTACACCGGTAAGCGGGATATTGATTCGGGTATCGACAAAGGTAAGATCTTGGACGCCGTCAAAGCCGTATCTCATATCAACTGGTCCGAAGCGATGGCTTTGGGAGATTCGGAAACCGATATTCCCATGTTCGAGCGTTGTGGTTATTCGTATGCGGTTAATCCCAATTCGCATTTGTTGCAGTATGTTCGAAGCAATCTGACTGATGTGTTCATGGTTCGCTCCGGTCAAAAATCGCAAACCCAAGTATTCGCGCCCGATGATCACGGAAGGCTGATAGAGCGTTGCTCCGAATGCTGTTTACCGGCCGATATCAGCGAGCGTTTCGAACCTTTACCGGGCATGTTGCTCCGTGCCGATTGTTCGTGCAACCTGTAGCCACTCTCCATTTCCGCTCCTGATTACGGAGCTTTTTAATTTGCCCTATTCTCTCCTTTCCCGTAATATTTACCGATATGCAATATACTTTTGATTCCAACGAAATCGGATCCTATCCGGCCGATATTATCGCTTTAGGAGTTTTTAATGGCGATAATTACAAAATCAAACTACCGTTTTGTTTTGCGGGTATCCTCCCTTTTGCCGAGCAAGAGTTAAAGCGTCGTGATTTTAATGGTAAAGAGGGCGAAGCTGTTCTTCTGCCTTTGTTGAACAGCGGCAAAATCAAGCATCTTTTATTCTTGGGATTGGGTGAAAAAAAGAAATTCCAAGATCATCAATTACGCAGTTTGTCCGCACGCATAGTGAAACAAGCCAATGGAGTCAAAGCCAAAACCGCCATTTTGGATCAAACGCTTTTTTCAGCTGTCAAAAATGATACACAAGCCATGCAGGCTTTGATTGAGGGTTTTGAATTGGGTTCGTATCAATTTACGGCATTCCGCAAACACACCGAAAAAGATGAATTGAAAAAGAAAACTCTCGCAGAAGTTGCAATTACACTAAAAGATGCCAAACGGCAAAAAGAAATGCAAAAGGGGATAGATGTTGGCTTGGCTTATGCCGAAGGTACCATCTTGGCGCGCGATCTGGTTAACACTCCATCCATGAACATGCATCCGGCCGAAATGGCCAAGGTGGCTCAATCTTTATCCGGCAAGCAAACCCGTATTACCTGTAAAGTATTAAACAGCGAGCAGATGGCCAAACTGGGCATGCACGCTTCGTTGGCGGTTGGTCGCGCTTCGGAACACGAACCTTTATTCGTGCATCTTATTTACAAACCGGAAAAACAGTCCAAGAACACTAAGAAAATGGTTTTAATCGGCAAGGCTGTAACATTTGATTCCGGAGGCTTGAATTTAAAGCCCGAAAACGGCATGACTGATATGAAAATCGATATGGCCGGTGCCGCCACGGTTTTGGGTGTCTTCAAGTCTTTGCCTGCGCTCAATATCAACGCCGAAGTTCACGGCTTGTTCGTGGCCGTCGAAAACATGCCCGGCGGCTCGGCTTACCGCCCCGGTGATGTAGTCTCGGCCATGGATGGCACAACCATCGAAGTCGAAAATACGGATGCTGAAGGGCGCATCACTCTCGCGGACGCTTTGGCTTATGCCTCGCTTAAAATCAAACCCGATTACATGATCGATCTTGCAACTCTAACCGGTGCTGTTATCATCGCGCTTGGTTCCGAAATCACCGGCATGCTTGGCACAAGCTCGGAAATCAAGAAAGCGCTCACTTCCGCATCCAAACAATCCGGCGAACACCTTTGGGAACTTCCCATGCACGCTCACTATCGTGAGCTGATTAAATCCAAAATAGCTGATGTCAAAAACGTGGGCGGTCGACCTGCCGGGGTAATCACAGCCGCGCAATTCCTCGAAAAATTCACTCACGATATTCCTTGGGTACATTTGGATATCGCCGGTCCTTCCTACGCCGAAAAAGAATTCAAACCCGAAGTCCCCATCGGAGGCACCGGCTGGGGCGTCAGAACACTATTAAACTACCTCGCGGAATTATAAACAAAGTGTAACATGGTCATAACGTATTAACGTCTTAAAGTCGTAACGGGGAACTGATATTTAGTCATAACGTCATCACGTCGTAACGTTATAACGGGGTTAGATGGGTTTGTACGTTATGACGTTATAACGTTACGACACGGTACTTACCACCCGTGTGTATATCGTTAAGCGGGTTTTTATGCTATACTTAGTAT
>CAZXFK010000016.1:0-12090 GCA_964640115.1 uncultured Gammaproteobacteria bacterium | reverse complement strand
TTGATAAGTATGCACATAACCGTCTACACAACGCCAACATGTCCTTATTGCACATTGGCCAAAGAGTTCTTCAAAGGCCATGGTGTAACCTTTACCGAAATAGACGTAGCGGCCGATCCGGCCGCGGCTAATGAAATGGTTAAAAAATCCGGTCAAATGGGTGTTCCGGTCATCGAAATCGGCAACGAAATAGTTGTTGGTTGGAATCAAACCGCCATCGAGGAAGTGCTTAAAAACACTAAAAAAGAAAAGCAAAAAGCTTAAAAATCAATTCGCTCTTAATAAATAAATATGCCAACATCAAAAAAATGCAAGTCCGTCGCCAAAAAGGCCTGCGGCCCAAAAAGCAAATGCTGTAAAAACGACAGCTTCGATGGCTTCCTTTCCGATTTTGTAGCCAATAAAACCACAGTCTTGGTTCTTATGGCCGCTGTACTCGGTGTAGGTGCCATGTTCTCGTTGATGCTCGGAGTCAGCGCAGCCGGCTTCTAAAGTAACCAACAGCCAATAAAAAAAAACGTCACGTATAATCTACGCGACGCTTTCTGTTTCTCTTCGGCCTCAAGCCTCAAGCCGCTAGCTGCAATACAGGCATGACCGGTAGTCATTGACTGGCAGCTAGTAGCTGTAGCTCGCGGCTGTTATCACGCTGACTGGCAGCTAGTAGCTGGTAGCTCGCAGCTGTTATCACGCTTTCCCCAACGTTTCCTTTCCCTTCTCCCAACTCATGGGGCAAAGCTCACCTGTTTGAAGTGCTTGTAATACGCGCAAGGTTTCATCAACCGATCTGCCAACTGAACCCGCGCTGATTAAAGCGTATTGAATCACACCTTCCGGATCGATGATAAACAATCCGCGATGTGCCGATCCATCCGTTTCTTCCAATACGTCATAAGCGCGCGAAACCTCATGATTGGTATCCGCCAAAATCGGATACTTCACTTCTGTTAAATCTCTTTCAAACCAAGCTTTGTGGCTCCATTCCGAATCGGTTGAAGCCGCTAAAACCTCGGCGCCCAAATCTTTAAACATTTGTTCTTTTTGGCCAAAGCCTCTTATCTCTGTCGGACAGACAAAGGTAAAATCCCGTGGATAAAAGAAGAACACTAACCATTTGCCTTTATAATCCGAAAGGCTGATTTTTTTAAACTCACCGTTTTGATAAGCTGTGACGCCCGCAAAATCCGGCGCCTGTTGATTCATTTTGATCATATCTTTAATTGAGTCGTAACGTCATAACAGCCTGCCCCGTTGACTAACGGGGTCGTAAAGTCGTAACGTACACAACCCCCCCAACCCCGTTACGACGTTATAACGTTACGACATTACGACTATTAAGTCAGTATAGTTATTTAGTTATTTCGAGAAAACGTTTGTTAACCTCTTCCCAGTTAATGTGAGTAAAGAATTCATCGATGTATGATTTTCGATCCGAACCAAAGTCGATAAAATAAGCATGTTCGTAAACATCCAAGACGAGCAGGGGAATAGCGCCCCAAACTCCGCCATGGTTATGGGCATCACCCGTATAAATTCTCAGCGTTTTATCGTGAACGTCCCAAGCCAGCACCACCCAACCACGCGCCGCCATACCACAAGCTGAAAAGACTTGTTGAAATTTTTCCGCACTACCGAATTCTTTATTTAGAGCTTCATTGATCTCGCCGGAAATATTTCCGTCACCGCCCATGTTTTCAAAATACCATTCATGCAAATAGGTCCCGTTGACCGCAAAAGTCTCGCCATCTTTCAAACCTCTCAATTCCGAGTAAGTTTGATTGGATGCGGATAATCCCTCTGCGCTCATGGATGCCAATTTATCTTTTATTTCATCTTTCTTTTTGGCATAGCCAAGGTACAATTTGTCATGATGGATTCCAAGCGTTTTATCGCTGATAGATCCCTGCGCCCCCTTGAAGGGCATTTCTTTAATTGGAGTCATAATTTTAACTGATTAACCCGGTCATAACGTCATAAAGTCATAACGATATAACGGGCTGGTGAGAATTTTCGTACGTTACGACTTTACGACGTTACGACGAACTGAGCAGTTAGTTTTTAGTTATCGCCTTTAGGATGTCGGCTTCTTTAGGCATTCCATGTTTGTAGAAAACCACTATGCCGTCTTTGTTAATAGCCACTACCGTTCTTTTTATCACCGTCGCGGAAAACAACTTTTTAACCGCTCCGTATTTTTTGCTGATTTTTTTATCCGTATCAATCAGCAGGGGAAAGGGGAATTGGTGTTTATCCGCAAAATTGGAATGGCTTTTCTCATCCGCATGGTTAACTCCGAATACGGCCGCTCCCGCCTCTTCGAATTTCGACCAATTATCTCTGATCCCGCAAAGCTGGATCGTGCATCCGGGTGTCATATCTCCGGGATAAAAAACCAGCACCACCGGTTGTTTATCTTTAAAATCCTTCAAAGAAACTTCTTTGCCGGATTGTGTGGTCAGTGCAAAAGCCGGAGCTTTATCACCAACCTTCAATTCATCGTCAGACATATATATAAGCTACTAGCCACCAGCTTCCAGCTGCCAGCTATAAGCCGTTAAACATTAGGTTATTTAATTATTCTAAAAAATCAATTCTCTTACTTCTTACTATTTGTTACAAGCTACATGCTACATGCCTCACAAATCCCTTGTGCAACAATCAAGCTTTCTTGCACGCTTCCCGGCCAGTCGGCACTTACTTTGACATTTTCAACATCCAGCATTTGCCGGCACTTGGTGCAGTAAAAGTGGGCGTGGTTATTCGTCGCCGCATCATATCGGGCGGGGCCGTCGTTTAAATGCAGTTCTTTTATTAATCCCAATTCGGTTAATTTAGCTAAGTGGCGGTAAACCGTGGATTGGCCGATTTCTTCGACTCTTTTACGCATTTCCAAAAAACAATCCTGCGCCGTAGGATGATCATATCTGGATTTAAGCATTTCCAGAAGGATATACATGCGTTCCGAATCGCGCACGCGAGTTTGTTGCATAGATGAGAATGATTCTCATTTAAGATATTACAACCTGCCAAATAGGTCAAGTATAATTGTGGATAACAATGGACACGCCGGTTTCCTTGGATTACAATATCGCTAAATATGCAAGAAATCAGCAAGGATCAGCGTATTAATTCCTATGCCGTATACAAGCAACAGGCAGGTAGTGCATTAGCTTTTATTATGAGGAATCCGGCTTGTTCGATACCCGTATTTACCGGTTGTTGCTCGATATTGTTTGTTTTCAGTCTATTTTCCATCATGCTGATTTTTTATTATTTAATGCAATATTGACTTTTTGCCCGCCGTCAAGCAATATTTCATGGCTTATGAAACGCGTATTACTTGCAGTTGCCATATTGATAGGGATCTCAATTATCGGAGCCGGTTGTTTTTCGCTAAAAAAAGAAAATGTCGCCAAAATATTGCCGGCTGGTCCGCGTCCCGCTGACTTTACGGGTGTATCTTCGGAAGAGGCGGCCAAGCGCATAAATTTTGTTCAAGGCAGTCAAATCGAAATCAGGCAAACATACTTGGGCATGGGTGCCAAACAAGCCGAAGAATTATCCGATGGTGACAAAACCGGTGTTCGCATCATCACCATCGAAAGATTTGCTCCGGCTAATTACGCCAACTTGAATTGGAGCTTATCGCAAAATGTTGAAACTCAAAGTTCTGTTCAAGCCCGAGCCGCTTACGAAGCCGGCGAAACCGATATTAAACCCGAGATCGAAACCGAGCGTCTTACCGTGGTAGGTTCGCTGAATAATTTGGATCTGAAAAACTCTCACAAACTCTTCTTGCCCGCTTATTGGCCTACGGATCAAGCAGAAATAGCCGGCCTTAGCGCTATTTGGGTTAGTGTCGATGTTTTGGAGGAATTGCAAAAAACCAAAAACTCCACCATCTATTTTGGCATTTTGGATAGCACGCTGTTTGGCGCCATGGGAGTAGCTAAAGAATTCTCGGACTCTATCAAGGCTTTACAGGCAGATGTATCAAAAATTTCCTCCACAATAGAGGTGGATCTGACAAAAGCCGATGAGCCTTCGGATTGGGAGTTGATGGTTAACGGTGAAAAAGTCACGGTTCAAGTTATCAAAGCTCGCAACTGGTTTGGAGAAATTGTGGTACTGAACAATCCGCAAAACCCGCTTATCCTCAAAATGACTTTCAACCCAACTTCCGCCGAAACTCTAGCCTCACTCTCCGGCACCGATTTCCTCAAATCTCTCCTCGGCTACGAAGTCACTCAATTGAATGGGGTACAATAAAAAAAATCACAATGTCAAACGTCGAACGTTGAACGTCATAACGGCCTGCCCCGTTGGACTTGTCAGGTCGAATGACCTGATGACGGGGTCGTAACGTCGTAACGGAATCGCCTGGTCGCGTAGGGATAAACCTTGTGTTTATCCGCGCCAAGACAACATCCGATCATGTAAGTTGCGGATAAACACAAGGTTTATCCCTACGCCGGAAGAATGGCTGGTAGCTGGAAGCTAGTAGCTAGAAGCTTTGATAGTAGGCCGCATTTCTGACTTGGCGGAGTTTTTCGTACACATCGCGAGTGTAACGATTTTGCGGATTGTATTCCGTATTTCTTTGCATTTCCCTGACAGCCTTCTCAACAAAAGATAATTGCTCATCATCCAACGCTTCTTTTTGTGATAGCATGAGCGCGATCCGTCGCCAGTTAGCCAACAATTCTTCTTCAACATCAGTTTTGTCTCCGGCCTCGGCTCGGCGCATGTACTCCCAATGTAAATTTCTTATACGGCCGTGAATGATTTTAATAATTTCGTTGAGTTTAAACTCCGGATTCGGAAAGCCTCCGGTTTCCGAGACGAGTAATAATTTTCTGATTCGTTTACGTTCTTCAGGATCTTCCGTATTTTCCAAATCGCGCATCAACTCTTTTTCCAGCAAATCTTTTTTGAGTTTTCCGATGTTGGTAATAAAATGTCCTCGATCCGTATCAACAAAATATTGTTCCAAATCAAATAAAGTTGGCGGTGCTTCGCTCAATATTTTAGCTCTTTTTTGATCTTCACGAGCTTGCTCGTTAAAACGACCCGGATTAGCGGGTTGCAATCTCATCAAAAACGGATTGCTTGCGCTCATATGCTTGAAAATTTTTCCGGCCATTTGGCATCAACTTTAACTTCCAAATCCAAATGCACCGGCGTATCCAAAGCCGCCTGCAACTCTTTGCGTGCCTTTGTGCCGATTTCTTTTATCATTTTGGCACCCGAACCGATTATCATCCGTTTATATCTATCATTTGTAGTCCAAATAGTGGCATCAATAAACCTGCCTCCGTTACTTCTGAACTTAACATCATTTACCGTAACTTTTACGGTATAGGGGAGTTCTTGATCAAGTGCCATGAAAACTTTCTCACGGATAGTTTCCTCCATCCACTGCTGATGACCCATGTCCGTAATCTGTTTATCCGGATAATAAGCGGGGCCTTCGGGCAAAACTTCAAACAGCAAGTTAACCAAAGATTTTAAATGCGTCATCTTGGTCGCCGAAACTTTTATGGTTTCAACTTGCTGGACATCCAATTCTTCAAAATGCCCGGTTGCAAATCTTTTCTTGGGCTCAACATCGGTTTTGTTGATTACCAATATAACCGGTTGTTTTACTCTTTTTAACAAAGCCTGAATGTTCACTTCCTCGGCGCCCGGTTCGCGGGTTGGGTCTACAACATAAACCACAGCATCAATACCTTCCAAGCTTTTGCGAACCGAAGTATTAAGTTTTTTCGACAACACATCTTTTTTACCCAAAAAGATTCCGGGTGTATCCACAAAAACAATTTGCCCGCGTTCATCGTGCAAAATACCGCGAATCGGCATTCTCGTCGTCTGCGCTTTGGGCGTCACGATTGCAACTTTACTGCCTACGAGCGAATTTAAAAGCGTGGATTTCCCCACGTTCGAACGCCCAACCAACACAACAAATCCTGATTTCATATCAAGTATTATAACATAATAGTCGTAACGTCGTAACGGATGAGTTCATTAAGTAAAAAGTAACAAGTTCATCAAGAGTAACAAAAGCTTCTCTTGATGAACTTTAGACTTGACCTGTCCCGCGTAGCCTATGGCGTAGTGGGATGAACTTTTAACTCTTAGAGGCTCGCAGCTTTAACGTGACGACAGTCTCCACATGCCTCGTCTGCGGAAAAAGATCGAGCGGCTGAATCGAAATCACATCATACTTTTCCATGAAAGAGGGGAGTTCGTGTTCAAGTCTGTGATAATTGCAGGAAACATAAATAATCGTCTGTGGATAACTCGGAGAGTCCTCTGCGAGCAAAGTTTGAATTACTCTGTGGTGCAAACCGCTTCGGGGCGGATCTAAAATAATTGTATCAGCCGGAACATCCTTCCAATCCAACGCTTCGGCGGGGCCGGAAAAGAAACGACATTTCTCCCCCACCTCATTCGTATTCATATTTTGCGACGCAAGCTTTATAGCCTCCTCATCCAACTCATAACCAACCACTTCTTGAATCTCGGGAATTTTTTTTGCCGCTGCAATCCCAAAGAACCCCAACCCGCAATACAAATCCAACAATTTTTTTGTCCCGGCATCTCTAACAGCACTTAAAACGACATCCTGAAGCCGAGCAGCCATCTTGGTATTGGTCTGAAAAAAAGAATTGGGATGAATCTCATACGTAACATCATTCACAATCTCCGTGATCGAGGCTTTGCCGGTTAACACTTCAAAACTCTCCGCATAAGACAAATCCGTCGGTTTTGGCTGTTCACCAATAAGCAAACTCGTCACCGCCCCCTGCCCACTGTCCACTTCACCTTCACCTTCTTTGGTACGGGATGACCACGCGGGGATCATCCCTACGCGGTTTATCAGGTCTTGTTTGGCATTTTGAGTCAGCCTCTTCGCATCGGCTACAACGACTATGATCATCCGTTCACTCGTATTCACTCCGTCGCGAACTACCACATATCTCACATCCCCGCTGTGAAACTTAACATCCCAAGGTTGCAAATCATGCTTTAACATCCATTCGCGAACCGTCTGCAAGATCTCTCCGGCGCCGGGTTGCAACAAATGGCACTCTTTAATATCAACATAACGATTCCAACTTCCGGTTTCTTTGAGCCCGATTTCGCCGTTCCATCCCACCGCATAGTCCATCCGGTTGCGATAATGCAACGCTTCATCTGCAGGGATAATATCCAAAACCTTTTCCTCCAATCCAAGCTTGCCAAACAATTCTTTAACTCCTCGCATTTTTTCTTCCGTTTGAGCTTCGTATTTTAAATGTTGCCAAATACATCCGCCGCACTTTCCGGAGTGTCTGCATACCGGTTCGGTTCTATCCGGTCCGGCTTTAAGGATTTTATCTATCTCGCAAATTTTGAAGCCATGGTCGCGTTTGATAAAAACAACTTCCAGCTCATCATCTTTAGCAGCAAAAGGCACGGCAATATCACGCTCAATTCCTTGGGCGATTTCCGCTTTGGCAATACCGCGGCCTTTTTCATCATAGCCGGCAATCTGCAATTTCAATTTATGTCCGAATTTCATAACCTAAGCAGTCTATCAACTCCCCCAACTCCGTCAAGGCCAAGTACAGTTCATCAAGTTAAAAGTCTAAAGTTCATCAAGAGAGACTAAAGTAACTCTTGAAGAACTTTAGACTTGACCTGTCCCGCGAAGCTTATTGCGCAGTGGGATGAACTTATGTCTAGGTTATGCGGTTGCCAAGTATGAAAAACCCTCCAAATACCTTGGAGGGTGGTTGATCAGCCGTGCCGTTTAGTCGACGGCGGGGCTTCGGATAGATAACTGTATAATCCGCAATTTGTTGCTTTTAGAACGCTGCGACTTCGAGCCGTGGTGGATTCTTTTAATGCGAATGTCATGGAAAGTTCTTTGACTCTTTGGACTTGCATACGTAATACACTCAAATCCTTACATTCGGGCACAAGTAATAAATAAGGCGAACCGGTGCTGTCAATAAAGATCGGTGCTTCGGTGTACTCATCAAGCACATCTCCCAATCTGTGCAAGTTGGTTAAAATGAATGGATTATCTTGCAGATCCACGCAAATTATCCAAAGCGCTTTGTTTAAAGACGGAAAAGCCTCTGTGATGCGTCGCCTCGCAGCCAATACTTTCAAAGCCGGAGGATTGCTGTCAGTAATGGCCACAATGCTGTCTGCAAAGTCCGCGCATCTATCCAAGCGCATACGCTGAATGTGGTTAATGTACAAATCAAGAGCGTCTTTGGTGGAAGGTGCAAACTCCTGTTCCCAAAAACGACTAATATCAGCCCCACAATACAAAAGCAGTTTGAGAAATGTCTCTTTTTTCTGGGATTGAACCGGTCCGTTTGGGAACAGGACAATCCTATAATCGTGAAAAGCCGGATTGTCCATCAACACCTCATTCAAGTACATCGGTTTTGTTTAAGGAACGAGATATATTTAAGCTCGAAAAACAAGAAAAGTCAAGACAAAGGTACTCAGATAAAAGTTCATCCCACTACGCCTCAAGGGCTTCGCGGGACAGGTCAGGAGTTACTTAAGCCTCTCTTGATAAACTTTAGACTTGACCTGTCCCGCGTAGCCTATGGCGTAGTGGGATGAACTCAGAGGTTGCTACATGCTACACGAGACCGTTACGACTTTACGACATTACGACGCAGTACTACTGTAGTTCGATATGCAACTGATACTGATCGCTCACAATATCCGTTCCGCTGAAAATGTGGGTTCTTTGTTTCGTACTGCTGATGCCTTGGGAATCGATAAAATCATTTTGGCCGGATATACGCCCGGTATCACTCATGCTAAAGTCAAAAAGACGGCTCTTGGAGCTGAATTAACCGTCAAATCCGAGCAACAGGCCGATATTGCCCAAGTTCTGGATAATCTGAAGCGCGAGGGGTATCATATTATCGGTTTGGAGATCGATCAAAGAGCTGTGAAATTAAGTGAATTTATACCTCCGTCTCAAAAAATCGCCTTGCTTTTAGGCAATGAGGTGGAGGGAATTCCCGCTCATCTCCGCGATATCTGCGACGCCATGGTTTTCATCCCCATGCAAGGCACCAAAGAATCCCTAAACGTCACCATCGCCACAGCCATCACCGCCTACCAACTGCTCAACTAATTCGTAATTCGCGCAGATTCGTAATTCGTACCGTTATGTATCTATCAATCGTTATCCCCACAAAAAATGAAGAGCAAAATTTGCCCAATCTTTTGCAGAGTATAAAAAACCAAACTTTTCAAGATTTGGAAGTAATCGTTGCCGATGCTCACTCGGAAGATAAAACTCGCGAAATAGCTTCGCAATTCGGAGCCAAGGTTGTTGATGGGGATTTACCGGGTCCGGGTCGAAACAGGGGCGCCGAAGTTGCACAAGGAACAATAATACTCTTTTTGGATGCGGATGTTGAACTTTCGGATCCCAATTTTTTACAAGCTAATCTTGATGAGATGAAAGAGCGTGGAGTTAATGTTGGCACAACGGTTGTAAAACCCATGAGCGACAGTTATCTCGATAAAGCCATGCACGAAGTTTACAATGCTTTTGCGGTTGGCGTGGAAAGGGTAAAGCCTCATGCGCCGGGATTTTGTATTTTTGTTAAAAAACATGTTCATGATGACATCGGTGGATTTGATGAAAGCGTCGTTTTCGCCGAGGATCACGAATATGTTCAACGCGCCGTTAAAGAGGGATATCGCTTTCGAGTTTTACGCTCGGTTCCAATTTCGGTTTCCGTTCGCCGTCTCGAAAAAGACGGCCGGCTGGGCATCGCTTTCAAATACGCCATGGCCGAGCTTCACATGATGACCAAAGGCCCATACAAAGAAATGCCCTACGATTACGAAATGGGAGGCCAAGCAACAGACAATCAAGGATCTGAACCAAAGGAGAATGATTCGGAGGATAGCAATTAACTGGGAATTGGGAAGAGCGAACGTCGAAAGTCAAACATCTAACGTCTAACTTCGAACCGGGTATCTCAATTCTTCGTAGGGATAATCCTTGTGATTATCCGTGCTTACAGGAAGCAATGGCAATCAAGGTTTTTACAGCGCGGGCAAACACAAGGTTTGCCCCTACGAAAAAGATTGCCTCTAAACTCATTATGAACTATTAACTTTTCACTTGATGAACCGATCTCTTGTTACAAGTTATATGCTACATGTTACATGAATCCGTTAGACATTTAGTCGGCAAAGTTTTATTATACATAAACCATGTTGAAGTTTATCTCCAAGCTTTGGAAAGTTGAAACGCCGAATATTACTTCGGCGGCTTTGTTAATCGGCTTGGCTTCGCTGGCCTCGCGCTTCATCGGCCTCATCCGCGATCGTCTGCTGGCATCTTCTTTTGGTGCCGGCGATGCTTTGGATGCTTATTACGCGGCTTTTCGGTTGCCTGATTTTTTTTATCAGCTCATTGTGCTTGGCGCTATCACCGCCGGCTTCATACCGGTTTTTATCGAGTATCTGAATCAAAAAGGCGAGTCCGACGCTCGTAAATTGGCCGAGACGGTTTTCTCTGCTGTGACGCTGACTCTGATTCTGGTTTGTGGTGCGATAGCCATCTTCGCCGACTATCTCGTTCCTCTGACGGTGCCGGGCTTTGTCGGCCTTAAGCTCGCGGATACTGTTTTACTGACGCGCATCCTGCTCATCGGAACAGTGCTTTTAGGCATGTCTGCCGTCATGGGAGGTATCTTGCAAAGCATGCGCCGGTTCATGGCTTTTGCTTTTGCTCCCGTTTTTTACAACCTGGGTATCATCATCGGCATCATTTTCATTGTTCCCGCACTGGGAGTCGCCGGTATAGCATGGGGGGTCGCTATCGGAGCTTTCTTGCATTTCGCCGTACAAGCCATGGTTGCGATTCCTTTGGGTTTAGGCAAACTGCGCGCGCCTTCCGTCACTCATCCCGGATTACGTCGAATCATTGTCTTAACTTTACCCCGTATCGGAGCCTTGGCCGCTTCTCAAATCAATTTATTGATTTTGATGGCCTTCGCTTCATCCTTGGACAGCGGATCCATTGCGGTCTTTAACCTTGCCAATAATTTGCAATTTGTTCCGATCGGTTTAATCGGTATTTCATTTGCTGTTGCCGCTTTTCCCATTTTTTCGGATTTGGCCGCCTCAAAAGACATAGCCGGTTTAAGAAAATCTTTTTTGGATGTTACACGCAAAGTCTTTTTTCTCATCATCCCGGCCACGGCCTTGATGTTATTATTGCGCGCTCAAATAGTTCGTATTTTATACGGAGCCGGCGAGTTTGATTGGGTTGCCACTATTCGCACCGCCGATGTCTTGGCCATGTTCGTCATCTCCCTCATTGCTCAAGCCGCGGCTCCCGTTTTAACCAGAGTCTTTTACGCTTTGCAAGACAGTAAAACTCCACTCTACGCCGCTGTCTTCGCGACCATCATTAACATACTTTTGGCATATTTCTTAAAGGATGAGTACGGAGTCGCCGGCCTTGCCGCCGCTTTCTCTATCGGCGCTTTCACCCAGTTCGGTCTTCTGTGGATATTTCTCCGCCGAAAATTGGGCGGTCATCTTGATGGCAAAGATCTCTCACTCTCACTCACCAAAACATTGCTCGCTTCATTGGCATTATTCGGTTTCGGCTGGCTGGCTCGCCAATACGTGGGCACGGTTTTCCCTCTGCGTACTTTTTGGCAAGTCGCTCTTCAAGCCTCGGCCGCAACCGTTTTCGGTATAACCGCTTTTTCGGTTCTTGCCACTTTGCTTAAAGTCCAAGAGTTCCACGAGTTCATCTCGGCTATGAAATCCAAACTCCTCCGCAAAGCCAAACTTTCCGAAGGCGCCGACCAAGCGCGGGGAGTGTAAACAGCCACTAGCTACTAGCCACCAGCCAAACCAACCAAGGTTTGTCATTTCTGCTCCTGAGGCGCATCAGCCTCAGGCGGAGAATCGGATGTGCATTCGTCCCGAGCTCATGCCGAGGGGAGAAATCTCCACTGTTATTACCAACATTAGGTTGATAAGCGGAGATTTCTCACGTGATTTACAACAGGATTATTTATTATATTCAATATC
>CAZXFK010000015.1:0-16458 GCA_964640115.1 uncultured Gammaproteobacteria bacterium | reverse complement strand
TCCGCGTCGTCAGCCAAAGAACTGAAGAAGCTCTCACGAAGCTTGGTGTGCCGAGGGAGCGAATCATCCGCTTTCCGGTCGTGCTTAGTGAAAACTTCAAACTGCAAACTCCTTCGCTGGAGCTCCAAAGTTCAAGAACTGCAAAGAGTAATTCAGCGAACAGTGATCCCACTTCGCTAACCCACTTCGCTGAAGCTACGAGGGTCACGAAGCTACGAGGGACACAACAGTGGTCAGTGAACAGTGGCCAGTTTTCGTTGGTTGAAAGCGAAATACGAAATTCGACCTTCGTCCCGAGCTCAGGTCGAGGGAAATACGAAATTCGAAGTGTTGGTTATTTTCTGTTAGTCTGCCGTTTCGTCCCCATAAAACGCATAGACCTCGCCATCCACGCTTTCAGCATCTTTGCCAAGCAAAACCCTGATGTTAAACTCAAAATCGTTGGCGCGGGACCGCTCGAGGATCAAATAAAACAATGGATCGCTGATTTTGATTTGCAAAGCAGAGTTGAAATAATCCCCTGGACAAACGATCTTGCCAATCTCTATCACGGAGCTATTGCAACCCTTATCACTTCAGACCGTGAAGGCTTTGGTATGACGGCCGTGGAATCGCTAGCCTGCGGTACACCTGTCATAATGACGGATGTTGGCTGTGCCGGGGAAGTCGTCAAAAACAATGAAAACGGCATCATCGTCCCCGTCGGCGATGTAGTAGCGCTAGCGAATGCAATGGAGAAAATGCTCACATCGACGTTTGACGTTAGACGTTTGACGTTTGACAATTCCGCAAGCATGCGCAATTTCCTGCTATCCGCCATCAGTCATCAGCTATCAGCCAAAACGAAGTTGGAGGAGGAGATGGGAAGGTTTGAGGAGAGTGCGACTAAAAGAAAAGGGCAGAATAAATCGGTCGGTTTACTGATTTGTGTAGAGGCGGTTGATAAAAATGATCCGTTAATGGGTTATTTTACAACATGGTTAAACGAAGCGGCTAAAAAATTTAGTAAAATAGTTGTTTTAACTTTAAGAGCAGGCGAATATGATCTGCCTCAAAATGTTAGTGTCTATCGGCTTAAAGAAAAATATAATTCGGATTTACTATCGCGTTCGGAAATTATTATCAATCTATTTTATTATTCTATCAAATTCAGAAAACAATACGATGGCGTTTTTTCACGTGGAGAGCCAAAGTACATTATCTTGTGTGGTTGGTTGTGGCGATTAATGTGTAAAAAAACGGTTTTATTTTTCGCTCATTATAAGACAAGTGGTTTGGCAAAAATTGCAAACAAGATCGCGAACTTAACCGTTACATCTGTGCCCGAGGCGGCCAATGATTTGTCTGCAATACCAATCGGCCAAGCTATTGATGCGGATAAGTTCCGGTTTTCTAAAAGCATTAACAATCAAGGTGGTGTGAAGAATTTTCTGGTTTTTGGCCGAGTGTCAGAGGTTAAGCGTGTCGTAGAGATTGTGCAAGCTTTTAAGCAAGCTAACACGGTAAATTCAACTCTAACCATAGTCGGCAAGGCTTTAACCGAGGAATATGGTGTAAAAGTTAGGCAAGAGATTAGCGACACGCCCAATATTAAATGGACTGCTGAAAACGTGGCTTATGAAAACGTGCCTGCGCTGTATAAAGATTTTGATGTTTTAATCAACGCGACACCGGGTAGTTTGGATAAAACCATTGTGGAAGCCTCCATGAGTGGTCTTTTGGTTATAGCCACGAGCGGGGGATATGGTAGAGTGTTAGGAGAAGATTGGGAATATTTAAATCCACAAGATACGGATAAGTTAAGCAAGACGATCGAGAGGATAAGTGGAATGTCTTCGGTTGATATGAATACGATGGCAACTAAGGTTAGGTTGAATGTAGTGGACATGCATTCGCTGGCTGGGAATGTTAACAAATTATATAATCTTTTCTAATTATGTGTGGAATACTCGGTTACGTTGGTGGCACCACCGAACAAATGAACAATGCCGCAGAAACCATCGCATATCGCGGGCCGGATTATTATGGTAGTTTTTGCGATGATACGCTATGCCTTGGTCATCAGCGACTCTCGATCATAGATTTGGATTCTCGATCAAACCAACCCATGGCCGATGCCAATGAGGATTTGCAGATAGTATTTAATGGAGAGATATATAACTACAAGGAATTAAAACAGAATTTATTGACTCATGATTTTATTTTTAAAACGGAATCCGACACGGAAGTTATTTTAAATGCTTATAAACTTTCAGGTACGGAAAGTATCAAAACTCTGCAGGGCATGTTTGCCTTTGGTATTTACGATAAACCCAACAAAAAAGTTATCATCGCCCGAGATCATGCCGGCATTAAACCTCTTTATTATTACCATTCGGATAAAATGTTTGCTTTCGCATCTGAAATCAAAGCGCTCGTTAGTTTGCTTAAACAAAAAAACATTCAGATTGAATTGGATAAAAACGCACTTCGGCAATTTGTTATATTGGGATACATCCCTAATCCGAATAGTTTGGTAAAGGGAATAAAAAAACTACCAAAATGCAGTTATGCGGAATTCGATTTAACAAATCACACCCTGGTCATCAATAAATATCAACCGGTTTATCAAAAAATTGAAACTCCGGAGCAATTTCAAGATTTAATAGAGAAAAAGGTTCTCAGTCATCTTATGGCCGATGTTCCTGTTGGTGTATATTTCTCCGGAGGCACCGACTCCGGCTTAATTGCGGCGATTCTTCATAAACATAAAGTTAAACTAAAAACTTTTAGTATCGACCTCGGCAACGGTAGCGACAAATACTATTTTGATAAGATTAATGACCTCCTAAATCTTGAATCCCAAGTGTTCACCTTTGGAAAAAATGAGATGCGGGATTCGTACCGGCTTGTCAGCCAAAGGATCGACGAGCCATCTGCCGACAGCTCCATTTATCCAACTTCTTTTATCAGTCAAATGGCCGCCAAGGATGTGAAAGTCGTACTATCCGGTGAAGGAGGGGATGAATATTTTTGGGGTTATCACCGCCATCCTATTTTAAACCGGATGACTTTTAAGAAAGAGGCACTTACTCGCCCTTTGTTTGCTTTAGCCCGTTTATTGCCACTAAAATCAAGACGACGCTTTTATATTCAGATGGGTAAAATTCTAAAATATCCTTGGTTGTATTATTTAGCCTCCATGTCTCCATCCGTTGAATATTTAAATTATAAAAGTTTGCTTCTGGCAGCAAAAGAGGTCGAGAACCAAGTGCACGATCCTGTTTATTTGGATAGAGATCTCTATTTGGAGAACGACCTCCTTAGAAAGATTGATCTTGCAACATCATACTCCTCAATCGAGGGCAGGGTGCCTCTTTTGGATATTGATATTGTCAAAAACAGTGAATTATTCAAACAGAAACATTTGGAAAACAACGAATTAAAATCATTGCTAAAATTGTTTTTAACTTCATATTTACCCAATGATTTGGTTTACAGAAAAAAATCAGGTTTTGGCTTAAAAAAAGATGCAATTTCCGATTGTCCGGAATTGATTGAGGATGCAAAAATTGGCTTGAATTTTCTAAATCAACAAAGATTACTTCCTAAACTAAACGTAAATGAATTAATGAGCAGTAATACGGGATTAATTTATGCGGCTGCGAGTTTAAAATCAGCAATGCAAAATTTAGGCTTAAATCTTAAGTAGTTGTTTTATAAATTGCTTAAGAGAAAAAATAAAGCTTTTTAGTAAATCGCTAAATAATAATATTCGATTTTTCAAACTGGGTTTCTCTAACCCGGTAAAAGCTACAAAGATCTTAAGATAAAGGGCGTTCATAGCTAGGAGTTCATAAAATGATATGGCTTGCCCTAGGCGAAATCGACTATAAAAATCTTTTTGAGCATCGTTTAGATTAATGTATCGTTTTATATTGTTTAAACTGGTTAATAAGGAAAGTTTCTTTTTCTCCAAGTTTTTTGTAGCAGTTGCAGACTGACTATGTATTCTATAACGCAAAAGAGGCCTTTTAATATTCGCAAATTTTATCCCTTTCTCAAACATTAACCTGCTCCAGAGCTCGTAATCTTGTGAATTTGGATAGTCTGTATTGTAGGGATTTTCTTTTAAAATCCATGTACGTGCCATTACGCTTGGGTGAATAAGAGGATTGGCAAAAAGCATTTTCCATTTTATTCTGATGTGGTCTGTGGGTAATTTGTATTTTCTAATTTTTTTTCCGTCTTCATCAATAATCCACGCTGTAGTTCCAACAATACCAATTTCCGGATTTTTATCCAAGAAGTTTTCTTGAATTTTAAATCTGCTCGGTTCACAAATATCGTCCGCATCCATGCGAGCTGTATATTTTTTATCGGCAATGACCACGGCATTATTTAAAGACTCCGGTAACTTAAGATTTTCTTGATTCTTGATAAGTGTAATTTTATCAGAATATTGAGCAAGAATTTTATTAGAGCGGTCATTAGACGCATCATCAACCACAATCCATTCATCTTCTTGTTCGATTTGATCTAAGACACTATTAATACAAGTGTTTAAATACTTTTCCGAGTCATATACCGAGGTTATAATCGAAATTGACATTGTTTTATTACGATAACTTGCAAGTGATTAACGTGTGCCAACCGAGTTTTTTTTCTAGAACTGTAAACATATCTTCCGGCATGGCATTAAACCAAGGCTGCCTATTATATTTATACTGTTTGTAATCTTCAATAATGTAAGGGAATATATGATCTTGTGTTATATTTATAATTTTATAACCCTGCAAGAGCTCATTTATTTCCTGATGAGTATATGTATTTGCTATTGGGCAACCAAATTGTGCCTCAGGTTGATCATATCCGGCTTCGATCATAATATTTTTCCATGAATTTTTCGCATACAACATTAGACGAAACTCAGAGTTGCTATTCATGTATTTTTTTACTTTTTCAACAATGGCCGCGGGGTTAGGTGTGTGATGTATGACGCCAAAAGAATATACCAAGTCAAATTTTTGTTCCGGTATTATATTATCTAAGTCTTCAGCACTGCCTAGATAAAAATTGCCCTGAAGGCTATAAACTTTAAATCTATTTTTTACAAATTCTAATGATTCATTGGATAGTTCCAAGCCCGTATAATCAGCACCGGCTCTGGCAAAATTAACTGCGTCTGTTCCAATTCCGCAACCTATTCCCAATACTTTTTTACCATTCCAATTTGCAAAATCAGCAAAACCGGGTATATGTGGTTCAACAAAATATTTTCTTTGTTCCACCTCGTCAAAATACTCTCTTGTTCCTATGGGCTTGTTTGAGTGTCTTATGTTGCATGGGCGGTTATCCCAAAAATCTTTCACCTCATTTATTGTTGTCATATTATTTAACTATAGCTTTAAAAGTATTAGCTCCTTTTGTATTAATGATATTCAGCAAACCAGCATTTTCAAACCAACTTTTTACTTGTGCGGGAGTGTGAGTCGTTGCATGTGTTGGCGTTGTTGCATCAAAAATATCGAGAACTCTCCAATTATCATCCGGCAAATTAACGCTAACAAGTAAAAACTTTTCCATAACATGCGCAATAGCTTTACCTAATAAGGGTATTTTTCTTAAAGTATTAAATAATGAATACAAATATTTGGCAGAAAATTTTGCATATGCAAAGTATAATGCATTTGTTGTGTCATTACCTAACAATTTGTAAAGTTTTCCGTATAAAAATCTAAAGATTATCACGGATGGATAACCATAAAATCCACCTTTGGAGTAAACCCTGCAGGTGATGGTGCCACCCTCTTTAACAACTCTTTTCATCTCATTTATTCCTTGATGAGGTGTTGGCGTATGATGCAAGACACCAATTGTATAGGCGTCTGTAAAGGAGCCGTTTTTAAAAGGTGGTTTTAACAAATCAGCTTTTACGATTAAAACATTCGGATCATTTTTAAAAAAATCATTAGCAACTTCTGCCGCTTGAGTAATCTCTATTCCAACGGCTGTTGCATTTTTATTTCTTAATACGTCGATAAACCTCCCTGATCCGCATCCGAATTCCACGATAATTTTTTCCTTAAGATCAGTAGGGTATTGTGTTATGTCCTCAAACATTCTTTTTGTGTGACCCTCCATGGGTTTCCCAATATTCTCTGACTCAAATTGTACTCTTGGCCAGGTTTTCCACTCTGTTCCAAAACTAGATGCGTAACCATCCTCGGGTACAAAAATCGGTAATCCATTTTTGATGTGATAATTTTGTAATCCGTCCTCTGTTGTTAAGATCCCTTGATAAACAAAACCTTCGGCATTTATTTCTCCATCAGTTAGTTTTAAACCCTGTTCTGTATGAGGGCATTGCAAAAGTTGTATAAATCTGGTATGCATATTACAGTTTAATCCACTTTTCTGAGTATATGCCAGAAGTATCATAATTGCCGCTCCTCAACCATCTATTCGGGGCGATTACGATTTTGTTTTCCGCATTTCCGAGCCACGCTCCCCACCAACTAAAAGTACTGTTTGCGATAATATGATGATTACAATATGACATCAAGGCGAGTTCTTGGAAATCCGTTAAGTTTAAATCCACAGCGTATTCATGTGAAACCGGCGGTTTAAAATTAACTTTAACCCACTCCGGATCATTGGTAAAAATTATAACATATGGATTTTGAACACCAGATTCAACGATGGTTTTTAATGCTTTCTCATAGTACTCCATTGGCGGGACACCGTATTTTGATTTATTTAATTGGTCTTCTCCTCGTCTAAAATGCACAGCTATACAATTCATCTCTTTTATTTTTGTTGATATATCGGTTGCAGGTAAACTCTTCTCAGATTTGAGGGAAAATTCATTTAACAAAATATCTCGTATGTCTTGGAAGTATTTTTCATTTTGCCAATATCCGTTTAAATATACCGTTTCCTTTTTACCTATATCTAAAAAATCAGGTATGAATTTGAAATATTCCGTAGGTTTTTCTAGGCGGTACTTTCTTTTTGTTATTGGCTTAAAGTTTTCCAGTATAATGGCAGGGGAGTATCTATTTTCAAATCTTCTATAATGCTGAGCGTCTGTATCGGATAGGTAGTTTTCTAGTATTTGAAAATTATCCAAATGATACGGACGTCTGTATGTTTTAAAATCATACACATCCAGCAGTAACTCGGCATCGTACCTTAAGGCCATACTCCGTCCAATGGCATATTGAAACATTTGGTTACCAAGTCCGCCTACAATTTTAGTTATTATTTTCATATCTTTGTCCAATTTTCCCAAATATATTCATATTGATAGGTGGGTCTATGAGTTTTGGCTAAGAGTTTCTTGACATCACTTGCCTTGTTTTTTTCTATACCCGCAATTTCATGAAATTGGATCTGTAAGTCTGTTATATTTTCTATCATCCCGCTATTAATTAAATTATACAGCAGGGGATATTCACCGCCTTCAATATTTATCTTAATTAGGTCAATTTTTTCTACACCATTATTCCTAAGGTAGTTTACGGCGTCAACGATTTTTGCCGGTTGTTTTTTAGCACCTTCCCTATACAAAGAGGTGCCATCAGCGAGCATGTTAAATTCAACTTCACCATCCCGATCCGATAGGCCCAGTTCGTGTATTGTAACGTCACGGTTTTTCGCGAATCTTTTCTTAAGTATATTTACATACAGCTCTATTGGTTCAAAAACATGAATTTTACAGCAGTATCTTGAATAAATATCACTTGTCCAGTCTCCAACATATCCACCAACATCAACAACTATTGAATTAGAATCCAAATTATATGTCTCGCGAATATTATTTTTACGCTCTTCATCCAAAAACATGGCCTTTATTTTCTGTCTTTCATTCATTAAAAGTTTCTTTGAAAATGTTGTGAATATATTGCCTATTTTTGCAAAGATTGAACCGATAAAGGTTTTTATTTTATTCATACATTGTTTAAGATGATATCGAGCGAAAACAATTCTAAGGTTTATTAATTATAGTTTTTAATTTGCTGATTAATCCAGTCATAAGTCTTTTTAAGGCCGTCTTTAAGCGGGGCGCTTGGCCTCCAACCCAACTTCTCTTGTATTAAGCGATTATCAGAGTTTCTACCTCTCACGCCCAATGGACCTTCGATGTGTTTCAATTCTAATTTTTTATTTTCAAATTCCATAATCATCCTGGCTAATTGATTAATGGATACCATCTCGTCAGATCCTATGTTGACCGGTCCTTGGAAATCCGGAGAATTCATGAGCTTACTTACTCCATCCAAACATTCATCTATGTACATAAATGATCTAGTTTGTTCACCGTCGCCCCAAATTTCTATACTGTCACCATCTTTGGCTTCGGCCACTTTTCTGCACATTGCGGCCGGCGCTTTTTCTTTTCCACCTCGCCAAGTACCTTCCGGACCAAAAATATTATGAAAGCGTGCTATGCGTACATCAAGCCCGTAGTTTCTGTTGTAGGATAGATACAGTCTTTCGCTAAATAGCTTTTCCCATCCATACTCGCTATCCGGTGCTGCCGGGTAAGCGCTGTCTTCGCTAAGGTTCGGATTTTCCGGCTCCAATTGATTATGTGCGGGATACATGCAAGCTGAAGATGAATAAAAAATCTTTTTTATTCCAGCTTTTTGACCATAGTGCGCCATGTTTAAATTGATTTGTGCACTGTTATGCATTACATCCGCGTCATGATCTCCTGTAAAAATATAACCCGCACCACCCATATCTGCAGCCAATTGATAAACTTCATCAAAAGGTCTATCTAATATGCTTTGACATAATATTTGGTCTCTTAAATCTCCTACAACAAAATCATCGGCTGCGGTCTCTGAAAATTCAGGTTTTTTTAAATCAACACCCCTAACCCAATAACCTTCATTTTTGAGTTTTTTAACTAAATGGCTACCAATGAAGCCTCCAGCGCCACAAACTAAAGCTGTTTTTTGCATATTAATTTACTCCTAATTGAATTAAGTTAACTTTGTTGGAAAATTTAGCCTTATCCAATACTCTCCAACAATCTATTAAATATGGCTTTTTTTCACTCGTTGGCAAATCTTCAGGTTCCAATTTTGTGAATTCATCCCACAAGGTCATTAAACAGATAACGTCCTTATCTTTTACACATTCGTTTATGGAATATGTGTAATTTATGTCATTCAAAATACTTTTTGCATTCTCAATACCAAGCGGATCATAAGCTGTAACAGAATAGCCTTTTAATACAAGTTTTTTCGCAACAGTGATATTTTGTGATTCTTCAATAACGGGTGTGTAGGGTTTGTAGGAAAGTCCTAAAATGGCCACGTTACCACCTTCGGGAATTAACTGAGTTATCTTGTTCACTATAAAGTCGGCATGATTTTGATTGATTCGATCTGTTGCTTTGGCAATGGAATGTTCCAAATTAAAGTTTTCATAAACTCTTGCCAGAGCCCTGTTATCTCTTGGGAAACAAGGGCCACCGTAACCAACTCCACCTTTTAAGTATTTTAATCCGATACGGGTATCCAATCCAACAGCCGAAGTAACTTCATCTACATTGCCACCGGGTATTATATCGCAAAGCTGGGTAATTGAATTGGCAAAAGATATTTTTGTTGTTACAAATGTATTGATCGAGATTTTAGTTATTTCCGCATTAACTATTTTCATTCTTTTTATCGGCGGATTATTTTCGCAGTATCGTTTATAAAACCCCTCTAACAGTTCTCCGCTTTTTTGATCCGACTCTCCAATTAATATAAAATCAGGGTTTAATAAATTCTTAATAACGTTTCCCAAAGCTATAAACTCGGGATTATAGCAGTAGCCAAAATCAATGCCGCATTTTTTCCCGGTTAGATTTTCCAGTAAGGGTATTATCTCGGACTCCGATGCACCGGGCAAAACTGTGGATGTTAGCACGATTACATGAAAATCATCTTTTTTTGCTATTGCTCGGGCTATTGGTTTTAAAGCCTCTTTAACAAACGCAGTAGAAAATTCACCGCTTTCTTCACTTGGAGTTGGCACTATTATCATGGTCGCATCAGTGGAAAAAACGGCATTTTCAACGTCCATGCTGGCATGAATGAGATGTTTATTTTTTTTCAACATTTCATCCAACAAAGGTTCTTCTACCGGCGCCTCGCCCTTATTGATACAGGTCACATAATGTTCATTTATGTCCGCGCCATGAGTCATGAAACCGCGCTCTGCCAAAGTGGCAACAATAGGGGAGCCGAGCTTGCCTAGCCCTATCACAGATACTTTATTTATCATATGTATTATACTGTATGGTTATTATGTTATTAATTACATTAATTTCAGAGATTGTATGGCCAAGAAGATCTTTAATGGTTTCAATGGTTGGATAACCGTTCGTTCCGTTAAAATCAGATGCATCATCAATTAATATTGTACTGTTCTCACAGCCTGATTCCATTATCAATTTTATTTCTTGTATAATCGGGGTATCGGTTTCGCCTTTTTGAGTAATACCTCCTGAATAATGACCGTCTAACCAAAATAATAAATTTTTACCACTGGTTTTTTTTATCACATCGCCCAGTATTTTTCCACTATCACCTTTAAATAAAAATATTCTAGGTGTATTGGAAAATCTTTTTTTTGCTCTACGGAATAAAGATTCAGAAAGTTCAATTGAATATATTTTTTCAAACGAATCTTTAACTCGATTAATGGTATCACCCAGATATGTGCCTGTTTCTATGAGTATGCGGCTGTTATATAATTTCTGTTGATTTAAAATGTGGTTCACTTTTGCTTCATGAGTCTCTTTTTTTCTTTTGTTTTTTCCAAAGCTCATTATTGTAACCATCAGAGGGTGATTTTTTATCTTTTTTAATATTTTTATGAGGGTATTTTCTTTTTCTTCAATAAAAAATAGGCCATCATTACCATTTTCTTCTGATAAGACATCCTTATTTAAAGCGTTGATGAAACCATAGGCCGGTCTTTTTGAGAAGAAGTAATTTCCTTTATAATCCGTTATTAGGTTACTTAAGTGCCTGTTAACACATATCTCATTATATTCAGTATTAAAATCAACAAACTTTTCAAATATATCGTTTCTAACAAAAATACAATTAGTATCGGTAATTGCTATTATTTTGTAACCTTTTTCGTTAGCCAGTTTCACCAGAGAGCCGGATGAACAGCCAAGGCTTGATCCGATTTTTCCTACCAGCTCCATGTCTTGAGGGATTGTGGGATTGTATTCGCAGATAATAACTCTGGGCTTTGTGTCTAAATTTTTTAGTATATGATAGTCGTCGCCATCGATATCAATGGATAAGATGTCAATGTTTTCGATTTGGTTGGAAGTGAAAATCTGATCCAAAGAGTTTTTGCCCACCGGAGTTACATAAGCATTAACGCATGTGCAATTATACCCACTGGTGTTTTCTTTTAACACATCAAATTTTCTAGGATCTCCTTCAATCAACAACGCCTTCCAGCCTTTTTCCAACCAAAGCTTTGCGGTATTGGCATCGTACACACCATTCCAAGCACCAAACTCAACACAAGTTTTATTTCCATCTCCAATTATGGATAAAATCTTTTCGATAATACCATCCTCACCGAATTGAGAATATTCATTATGAGAAAAATCGACTAATTTGGGTTTATTGTTCATAAGTTTTTTTAGATGAATACACAATTATGTAAGAAGTTAGTAAATTGGTTGCATGGGCTAACATTTTTGCGGCTATTGCACCATAAATACCAAATAAAGGAATCAAGATAACAATTAATGCAATCTGTACGGCGCTTCCCGTAATAGTAAAAGTATAAATTTGTTTTGATTTTTTCTTGGCCAACATTAATGTCACTGGGATGATATTTACAGATGCTAATAAAGATAGTGAATAAATTTGTGAAATTTTTATCATTGAATGATATTGCGGAAAAATAAGATTAATTATAAATGGTGATATAAAATAATAAGTCGCTGTCATAAGCCCTAATATTGATAACAAGATTAAACTTTTTCTCGGTATGTTATCAAAATAGCCTTGGGTTTTTTCTCCGGCCAATCTTGGGAGTGCGGCTTGCGAAATATTTTTTGATAAGCTTCTTAAAGTATCCGGCAATAGCGTTGCGAATGCATATATGGCAAGGCTTTCCGGCCCAAGTAAATGATACACCAAAATATAATCAGAATAACTGGCAATGGTACTTAATACATTGTTGTAACTCAGATGTCTTCCATATTTTATGGAGTCCAAATCAACATTGGATTTGTCTGCTCGTTTTAAACAAATGATTAACCATAAAATATTAAATAACATGGTGATACCAAAATTTGCCAGAAGCAAAATTATTACATTCTGAAAAAAGTAAGCGGCAACAATTGTAAAAAAAGATGTAACTGAAACTGTAGCTATCGAGTATTTGGAAAATTTTTGAAAATCTTTAATGCCGTGTAGATATGCTATATAGGTATTGCCCACAAAAGACAGGGGTTGAATGATTCCCAGAATCACAAAGGCAAAACCCAATAAATGGTTGTTTTGTATAAAATAATATGAACCCATCAAACAAGAGGCCGCTAAATATATAACATTCCATTTGAGCTGGTATTTTATGGATTTATGAAAAGTACCTGTTTTACCATTAGCCACAGCTTGTGTAATGGCCGTGTTCATCCCGGTCAGTGTAACAGAACCCAGTATCGCTGCAGTTGAAGTTATGTATTTGTAAATACCAAAAATATAAATTGGCAAAAAGTTTGCATAAGCAAAAGACACAAGTAGTTGTGCACCTAAAGTCCAAAAATTACTTAAAGAAATCCAAAAACCGCTTTTTAAATAATACTTAAGATCTATTCTTAACAAATCTTGTGCATATTCAAACGATTTTGAAACTCTTTGTTTTAGCATATCACCACTTATTGATTTTATCCGTGACCTTCTTTTTTACTTTAAGATATTCCACGATGGCTTTTTGTTCTAAGTCAGGGGATACCAATCTGATAATTTCTTTTCCCATAATCCTATACTGCCCACCCACCTTATTTGCTTTAATCAACCCCTTTTTAAGTAGGCGCTTCATGGTGCTACTGCTGATTCTTAAAAGATCCTGCGTTTCAGCAGTAGTATAGATGGCATTGGGTTTAATCTCATCCGGCATAAACAAATTATATCATCGAGTATCACGTGGTGTCAAAAGGTATCAATCATTACATGTTGATAAAACATGAGAATTTACTCAAATCATTTACTGATATATGCTACAGGGCATGACCTACCAAAATTTCATCACTCAAAAAATCACCCAGATCGCTAAATCCGGCTCGATTTTAGATCTTGGTGGTGGCAAGCGCTTCCAAAAATGGTTAGCTCCATACAAGTCTCTTTTTAACGAAGAAAATTACAAAACCTTCGATTACGACACCACCACAGGTGCGGATATAGTCGGTGACATTCATCAAATTCCTTTACCGGATGGTTCGTTTAATGCAGTAATTTGCAGTTCCGTGTTGGAGCATGTTAAAGATCCGCGCCAAGCGGTTAAAGAAATTCATCGCATTCTAAAACCGGGGGGCTCTGCGTTTGTAATGGTTCCATCAATCTACCCTTATCACTCCCGCCCCGGCCACTATCCCGATTACTGGAGATTTTTCGAAGACACGATCAAAGATTTGTTTGTGGATTTTACCCAATTGGAAATTGTAAAAAGAGGCGGATATTTTACAGCTCTATCTTTTTTCTTCCCCTATCAACAAAAATTTCGCTGGTTCCTTAACCCCACGGCTACGGCACTGGATAGGATATTTGGTTCGATTATTAAAAATACAACCGCGGGTTATTATATTTATGCAGTTAAATAGTTTCTATGTCTAGCATCCAACAAATCTACGAATCCCACCATGCCTCTAAAAGATCTCAGGGCTTTTCCATTATGGAAAAAGAAAGAGGGGAATTGTTAAAAAAATATGTCGGGACAGGTAAAAAAGTTCTTGATATCGGTTGCCGAGATGGGGCTTTAACCAAATGGTTTACCGAGGGTAATGATGTACTTGGCGTTGATGTTGATACTGTATCAATGAAACGAGCCGAGGAAAACTTAGGAATAAAAACTCAATTTGTTGATTTAAATGGAGATTGGTCTGAATTGACTGGTCAGCAATTTGATGTAATCACAGCCGGTGAGATTTTGGAGCATCTATATTATCCGGAAAAAGTTATCGCCAAAGTAAAAAATCACCTAAAACCGCAGGGCGTATTTTTAGGTTCTATCCCCAATGCATTTAATTTAAAAAATCGTTTAAGATATTTAACCGGAAAAAAACGCGGAACCCCGCTTGATGACCCTACGCACATCACCCAATTCAGCGCCCCGGAACTGGAAAAACTATTAAAAGAAAATTTTTCCGATGTTAAAATTTACGGCTTGGGAAGATATCAAAAGTTAGCACAACTCAATCCCAATTTGTTTGCCTTCGACTTATTTTTCGTAGCCAAGTAATTGAATGTACAAAGTACGATATTTTATTATGTTATTAAAACCCTCAAAATATTTCATTTTGCAAGAGCTTAAAAAACAACTTGCCGATAATACTCAACCGATTTCAATATTGGAGCTGGGCGCCGGCAAAGCGGATTTGATTGCCGATTTATTACAGGCTTTTCCCAACATCAACTACACGGGCATAGAGCCTGATCCAAATACATCCGCTTATGCCAAACAGCGCTTAGCGGGTTTCCCGAATGCGCAAATTATTAACAAACTGGCATACAACAGCCAAAGCCCGATAACGGAAGAGAGCCGGTTTGATTTGGTCATCTCTTTGAGCGTTCTGGAACATGTAAAAGACTTGGATAGCTTTTTTGATTTTTCCGCCAAACACACTAAACCGGGCGGTTTTAACATCCATCTCTACGATTTGGGTCATTCTTTATTTCCATCGTCTCTAAAAGAACGCATTCAAGTTGCACTCTGCAATTCTTTCGCACGTAAATATTTACCGGAAGATAAAATCGCGGGCTATGTATCGTTGGATGATGTAACAAGTAAATTACAAAACAGGGGATTCACGATCGAAAAAGTAACTTACCACAACATGCCCGGCAATGTATCCCTGCTAAAAAAGACAGATGATATAGATCAATTGCAAACCCTAGCTCCACTGGAACCAGCTTTAGCCGATAAACTCCCTGCCGGCCTAGCTAAAGAAAAACTATTTCCCTCCGTCTGCGTTTGGGCGAATAAAACGAATCTCGAACTTCGAACCTCGAAACTCGAACCACGCGTGCCCACCGAAGCTTTAGCGAAGGAGGGAACCTAGAACTACGAACCTAGAACTTAGAACCTGGAACATCGAATCACCAACATCGAACTTAGGGCAACCCATTCGAAGCACCTCCTTAATAAGGAGGCAGGGAGGATCTGCCGTAGCTACTTAGGCTTTGTACGAAGTACGACGTACGATGTACGATATTCGTATGTTATATTTAGTCATCCCTTCCCGCAACGAAGCCCCCTACATCGCGGACACCCTCCGCCGTCTTTCCAAATCCCTTTCCGACCTCACAATCCCATGGCAAATAATCATCGCCGATAACGGATCAACTGATGGAACCGACCTTGCGGTCAACGAATTTCGTATTTCGAATTTCGTATTTCGCGATAAACTTACGGTTATCCGGTGTCCCAAAGTTGGCAAAGGGTCCGCTATCCGCTTCGCCGCCGAACAAACCCCGGACGATGTCTCCTCATCTCCGCCACAGGCAGATCTGCCACGAAATACGAAATTCGAAATTCGAAATTCGAATCATAATCAGTTCTTCGGTTTCATCGACGCCGACCTCTCCGCCGACCCCGACGCCATCCCCGGCATGGTCACCCGCCTGCTCGAAGACAAGGCCGACATTGTCATCGCATCTCGCTTGCTTATCACTAAAACCACCAACCGAGGCTGGTTGCGCACACTAAGCTCCAAAGCCTTCAACTTTTTCGCCGACTTATTTCTCAATCTCCGCGTCGCGGACGCTCAATGTGGCCTCAAAATCATGAACGAGAGGGGATTAAACATCCTCCGTGAGTGCCAAGAGGAAGGCTGGTTTTTGGATATTGAATTTTTAGCTCGCGCAAGGCAAGATAACTTAAGGATCGCCGAAGTCCCGGTCCCATGGCTCGAATTCCGCTATCCCAACCGCAAAAGCCAAATTAAACATTTTAGGGATGGAATCGAAGCCATCCGCGCCATTTGGCGGATAAGAGGCAGAACAAGCGTCTTAAGACGCAACAACCCATCTTCGTAGGGATAAACCTTGTGTTTATCCGTACTGAAACAACTATCCGTTGACATGGCACGGATAAACACAAGGTTTATCCCTACGCAACCCAACAAACCCCGTTACAAACGTTACAAACAGCCCGCCCCGAAAACGAGCCAAGCGAGTTCTTCGGGGTTACGAACGTTATAAACGTACGCATATGTTAAAC
>CAZXFK010000014.1:0-16516 GCA_964640115.1 uncultured Gammaproteobacteria bacterium | reverse complement strand
CTATAGACGTGCCAAAAACCGAAGCAAGTTTAATAGCGGTTTCTGGGGTAATTGGATTTTTTTCTTTTAGAATCTCATTTATTGTTTTAGTTGTAAGTCCTGTTCTGTCAGATAGTTCTTTTTGTGTCATATTTGAAGCTTCCAAAATATCAAAAAGAGTGCGACCTGGGTGTATCGCTTTATCTGGTTCCCATGTGTTTTGCAGGTTGTTATTCATATTTTTAGTGATAATCTTCTATTGTGTCTATTTGTATTTTAGTAATATTTTCTAGATCAGAAGATTCGCCATCGAGTGGCTTGATGATTATTCTGTAGGGTTGAATAACATCCACGGCGTAGTGGTCTTGCAAGTTACCACTAAGTTCATGTAGTCTAGCTTGCGGCAACTTTGAAATATCATGCAAAGTTTTGGCGGCGCGGAATTCGTTAATCCTTTGTATGATTTTTTCTGATTGACGTTTACCATATTTTTGTTGAAGTTTTTTGGAATCATTGACTTGCTTTTCAAGCTTCCGGTTCCTGAAGACTATTTCCATAAACCGTTGTGTTTTAATGGTTTTTACATTACTAAATATATAACAGCATTGTAATTATGTCAAATTATTTTATTAACGTTATGGGTTAATAAAATAATTTGACCAGCTTTGTTGGATGTGATATTCTAAAATAAAGAGCCAAGGACTTTTGCAGGCACTTGGCTCTTATGTCAGACGTATCCACATCGGTTGTCTTTCGATGAAAGGTCGATGGGTATTTTTAGCTTATTTATTATAACATAGCAATAGCAGTTTGTGTATTTTTACTCAAAAAATATGTTTATAAAAGAAAAATGGACGCAGTTCAAAATCATTAATGTATGGCAAAAGGCAAAGATCGTGCTTGGTCAAGATCCTGCGATGTACCGAAAGGATGCTTGCGGAGCTTGGATTCAGTTTAGTCAATACGGCAATCGTAACTCGGATTATGGTTGGGAAGTTGACCATATCATCCCAGTTGCCATGAACGGTTCAGATGATTTGAGAAATCTACGACCATTACATTGGAAAAACAATGCAGCGAAAGCTGATGGTGTCGCACTCAAATGTGTAGTTTGGGCCAGATAACGCGACATGGCTCACAAAAAAACCACTCATTGGGTGGTTTTTTAACATATTTTTTTTATTATTTTCATAGCCGTACAATCCAAACAACTATTTATTTCATGCTCCCAAACCCGAATAACCCGCCAATCTTCTTTTCGGTAATACCGATTCACTTCCTTGTCACGTTCTTTATTCCTCGTGATTTTTTTCTCCCAAAATTCTTTACTTGTTGCCGGCATCGTTCCATGCTTTTTACATCCATGCCAGAAACAAGAATCCACAAAAATAACGGTTTTATATTTCGGCAGCACAATGTCCGGCTTGCCAAAATATTTTGTGGAATTTTTTCTGTATCGAAAACCTTCTCTCCAGAGCGCTTTGCGGAGCGAGATTTCAATTTTACTGTCTTTGTTTCGAACTTTAGACATTATTTCACTGCGTTTTTTCTTGGTGAAAATGTCCATAGATTACTGTATTTGAAAAATTATCTTTGATTCATTTATCAGTTCTTTTGTGATTGATAAATTCCACGCTCGCATTGTCTTATGCCATTTTCTAAATTTTAAGAATTGTTCCCAAGTTAATTCCAAGATTTGAACCGGTTCCAATGCTTTATTAATCAAAACAATGATTACGAATTCAAATTTTTTTTCCGGCTGTTTTTTATCGCCTAAATTCCCAACATTATAGAAAACTCCGGTTAATTTTCCGGGTTGCGTGATGGTTTTTATGCTGTAACGATCACCTTTCCTGCTCAGTGCATCGACATTTTGCGTGCCTTCCGGTGCCGCCTGGAGATTGGGCAGTCTTGGAATGTTGTTATAAAATTCAATAGCTAAAAATTCGCCTCTTTCACCCGTGATATTTTCAGTTCTTACCAAGCTTCTTTTTTTAAGTTCAGCTTTAGAAAAGGCGAATAGTTCCCAGATATCCGTATTGTCGAGTTTGACCAATGTGCTAATAATCTTTTTTGTTAACGCCATATTTCATTTTATGAATCGGATTTGCAAATTGAGTTTAATAAATAGTTCGCCGTTTTCTTCGTATATTGCGCCGTAACCATGTCTTGTGGCGCTTGGTGAATCCAAACGTGTATTTTTAAGCAAGTAGTTTTTAAAGGCTTCCGCGTTGTACAGGTGATAACAAACGATTTCGCCATCTTCCTTGACGATTATGACACCGCCATGCGCGCGTGGGATGCCGTTCCATTCGCTTGCGGGAACCATGCCAAGAGCGGCGGCGCTTAGGAGTTCCTTTAATTTATAAGCCATTCGTTCACGCGAGAGGCTGTGTGTCGTTATCTGAATTCCATCTTCATCTAGATGATTGATTAATTCCGGGAAAGTTGAGCCGCCGACCAAGTAATAAGCCAAAAGCACCTCGGCGACAATTTCCGGCATGATCGTGTCAATCATCTCCAAGTTGCTTTTAAAAACGGGTGAATCAACACCATAAAATTGAATCATTCCGCCTGCATCGCGAATCGCTGAAAGACGATCTCTGATTTTGGCTTTTGTTTGAATTGCGTTGATTTCGGATATTTTTTCTTCTTGTAAGTTAGTAATTTTGTATGTAAAATTGGTAGCCGCTGAGGCGTTCAAAAGGGTGGCGGGGGATCCCAATCTTGATTTTATACTAAAACCCGATTCATTTTCGCCCCCGATAACATGATCGTATATTTTTAAAACAAGATCCTCTTTTCTTGAGTTCCCGGCATTTAAAGAATGAATACCGTAACGTTCGAAAAGTTCTTCCGCCATTGGGATAGTAAAAGTTTTTTCGCCCCCCTTTATTGATTCGAAGATTTCCCGAACTTTCAATTTCAAGTCAGAGCTGTCGATAATCGTGTTGTTGCCTCCCGGATCTTGATAATTTACCGCATCAGATTCACGTAATTCATATTCGGATATGCCCGAAGCTTCTTCCCTGATAATTTTTATAATCGGAAAAACAACGGCATCAATTCTTTCAAGATCTTGGTTGGCACCGTATATTTTTTTATCAACCAGCAATTTGAAGAAAGTATAAACTTCACTCCATTCACCTTTATTTCCTGTTAGCATATGTGTTTAATGTTGAAATGATTTGTTTAGCGACCGCGTTAATAGCTTTAACGGCAACGGCGTTACCAAGCTGTCTAAGCGCTTGCGCATCGGAAACCGGAAACTCGAAGTCATCCGGAAATCCCATCATCTTTTTTCCTTCGGCGGGTGATAAACGCCTCACCTTGCCGTTTACGCGATACGCATCCCAATTTCTGCGATCATCAATTCCCGAACCGCGACCGCCGCATCGTAAAGTGTACCCGATCTCTCTAGCACATGGCGCACCCCATATATCTGACATGGTTTTTTGCAATTCAATCGGTTTAGGGAATTCAAATTTTATTTCAGGATCTCGGAATCCAACCATAAAAAGCCTCGGCCTGTGTTGCGGAAGTCCGAAATCGGAAGCTTTTACGATTTTATAATGAAAAGAATAGCCCAAGTCTTCAGTGATTGTTTTTTTAATAACCTCAAACGTTTTTCCGTTATCATGTTTCAATAAATGACGGACGTTTTCAATAAAAAAGGCCGAAGGTTTTTTTTCTCTGATAATTCTTACAATATCATGGAAAAGCGTACCCCTGGTGTCTGCAAAGCCTTTTTTGAAACCAGCTTGTGAGAATGGTTGACAAGGGAAGCCGCCGGTCAAGATATCGAAATCGGGAATATTTTTTTCATTGACCTTGGTTATATCACCGGCAAATAAAGGGCTGGTTTCAGTACCTTGTTCTTTTTTGAAAAGTTCGGGCTGCAACTTTTTGAAATTGTGCTCGTATGTTTTACGCGCATGCACATCCCATTCGCTTACGAAGACACATTTAGCACCTGCATCGTGGAATGCCAAATGAAAACCGCCTATGCCCGCAAACAGGTCGATGAAAGTTATTTCCCGTTTCTTTTGTGCTTTTTTTCCTCCCATAGTTATTTGATTAATTCATTTATATCTACATTCAACGCATTCGCTACTTTTATTAAAGTTTCGATTGTTGGATTTCCGTTGAGACCCGTTTCCAAAGAAACGACCGTATTCAATGCCACGTCCGCTTTTTTGGATAGACGATCTTGCGATACGCCTTGCTTTGTACGCAGTCTTTTTATGTTTTGGCCTATTTTTGAATTCATATACCGGTAGAATGTAATAATTGTACCGGGGGTATATTACAACCTGCGCAATATAGGGTCAACAAAAAGCACACAACTTGGTGTGGAAAAATAAAAATAGATTTTCGTAGAAACTCCTTATAACCCCCTCTAAAATTAAATCAAGTACATTATGAAAAGAAAAAGAAATTTGAAAATTTTTCTAAATGGCTTGTTCGTAGCTAAGAAAAAAGAAAAGGAATATTTTAGCTAACGTTTGCGCATAAACAATCGTTTTAATGTTGTTTATGCGCTGTTGTGCGAATTGTAAATAATTTTTTCAAATGACTAAAGTTGTTCTAAAGCAATACTTAATAAACCCAGAACTCTATCTCTGTACTCATTATCTTCTTTTGAGCCGTTCTTAACAGGAATTTCTTTTTGCAAAGTCATTAAACATCCTAATGCCAGCCTTGGAGCAAAATCAGCATTTGAATATCCATTAGCTTTCAAAAAGTCATCAACAAAACCAGCTTGATTCAAAGGATGAAGATCATAGATTGGATACTTTACAAGGCCAATTAAGGGATCCTGAAAACTGGCTGATTCAAAGTCAACTAAGCCTGTTATTTTCTTTCTGTCTGTTAAAAAATTTGCTGGCTGATAATCTCCGTTGGTAAAAACTAATGGAGTGCTTATCTTTTCGAGAACAGGTTTTAGTTTTTGAATAGCATCCTTAAAAACTAACTCATCACTCCATGGTTTTTCAGAATTTTGGATTGCCTTAAACTGATCTATCAAGTGTAGATGGGGCAAAGTTTGAGCAATCGGTTCCTGACTAATTCTTTCTGTAATTTCTGTTAATCGTTTTATTCCATCAATAATTAGTTCCTTAGCCTTTTGCAAATCTTCTTTCGTGCCCATGCTTAGCTTTTGTACGTTGACTCCGGGCAACAAAGATAAAATCGTAATCTGTTCGCCAGCTTTTTTTGGATTTTCTATAGGATCAATTAAAACTTCAGGAACGGGGCAACCAAGCTTATGCAATGTTTTAAGTATATCGGTTTCAATCCTTACTTCGCCTTGCTCTGTTCTGCCCAACACTACGGTTGTTTCTTTATTATCAGGTAATTCAATTACCACCTTAATCGGGCACGGCAAATCATAATTATCAAAGAACTGGGAATCTTTAATTTTTGATTGTTTGGGAAAGACGGACAAAATCTGTTCACTCTCAAAAGATGATAGAGAGACTTTTAATTCTTGTTCTGTATGGAAAATTTTATTCTCTTCTGTTTTCATAACAAATTGAAAAAATTATTTATTTCGCACAACGTTCCTGCGTATGCGATGTTTGCCAGTGGTATAATTGCACGAAGTGCTTACCACTGGCAAATATGGGTGGAGGCTTGCGGAGGTACGGAGCAAGCCGTAACCGCATACGCAGTGTTAGCTGATGTATTCCTTTTCTTTTCGACGATAGTCGGTTGTTTTAAAAATTTTCAAATTTCTTTTTCCGTTTTGGGTGGTGGGCAGAGGGGAATTAAAGGGGTGAATGCCCGCCACCCAAAACACCTTATCCTGTTTGAGGGAGGGGCAAGAGGGGAACTAAAGGGGTGAATTGCCCCGACCGAAAACATCTACAAGTTTAATGTTCCAAGATAATAGTCATCTCCTTCAATACTGGCTTCATACTCCAAAAAATCAACATCGTATTCTGGATTTGATACGAAGATATGTACTTTTCCTTCTATACAATTAAGCGTTATGTCTTCGGCAGAATTTTGAGTGATTGTGTTGTATCCATTGTAGTAATTTATATTTTCCGTAGGTGCTTCTCCTATGATTATTATATCAGGATCGAGTTTTTGTAATATGCTTTCAGGTATTTTGCCACTCTCTCTACCATGATGAGGAGCAAAAAGAATGTTAACTTTGGGCCAGCTTATGGCTTCCTTAATATTTTTCATAAATTCTGTCTCAAGGTCACCCATCCACAGTACTGTTGCTCCGCTGTTTAAACTATATTTTATTACTGCTGAAACATTGTTTGGACTTTCGCCACTTTCCGCTAGTTTTAATGCTTCTATGTAATGTGGATTATCTAAGACTGGCCACAAGATATTAATTCCAGCACTGCCTCTTTCCTCACATTCTTTGTTCATCCATTTACGTATGCAGTTTCTGCTTATATAAAAAGCTTTTTTACTATCTCTTAAATCACAGTAATGCTTAAAGTCATCTGTTTCGTCTTCCTTTGTGACTTGGTTTTTTATGCAATAAAAATTCAGGATATCGATATTATCGTCCAGATACTTGAGTCCTTGGATATGGTCTTGATCTGGGTGTGTAGAAATAAATCTTGTAATACCCTTAAGCCTGTGACCATGTTTAATATCCTTAGTTATTCTTTCTTTATTTTCATCAGAAAGACAGCAGTCTATAATGCTAAAATTGTCAGAATTATGTCTAATGTAGTACATGTCACCGCAACCAACGGAGAATGATTTTATAATACTCATAATTCTTAGGTCTTAAACTCCGTAATGACATCCGAAATATCCTGGAATTGTTTAATTTCTGTTTCTGCTGTTTCAAAATCTATGACTATGTGCCCCATTGAGGTTTTGACAGCATTTTGTTGCAAAGTATTATCTCCAGTGGAATAGTCAGAGCTATAGTATCTTGGATCCACATCAGAGCGATTTTCATTTGAATCTGCTTCTCGTACTTTTTCAGAGATAATATTGAGTCTAGTTTTATTGCTCGTCATGTTGCTAAATAGTTCTTCGGAAAATGAAGTCTGTAAGCCGTGGTGTGGTGCAACTAGATAGTCAATTCCATCCGTAGATATAAGATTTTTAAATGTTGTATTATTTTCAATTAGACACTCCATTCCTTCTTTCAGTATGTCCCCAGGTATCAAAAGTGTTTTATTGCCTACTTTTAAAAATAGAACAAGACTGATGTTATTAGCGTACCCGGGTTTTAAATTTTCATTAGCCCCACAGTCCGTTGGGTTAATATAGAAGAGATTAATTTCTGGGATGGTTGAGACAAGAGGGTTTGATGGGGACATTCCATATGGATTGTTGGGTACATTAGCCGTTCTTGTTTTCATGTCAGCTAGAACTAATTTTCTTGCTTCGTTTTCACCAGTGAAAAAATCTTTAATTATCTTGAATATACTGTCTTGGGTTTCATTATCATTTGGACATGTCATGTATCCAGGATGAAATTTCTCTCTAAACTTTACGTAATCGGAAATGTGGTCATTATCCAAATGGCTTAAAAATAGTTGATCTAATATAAATTTACCGCTGTTAAAACTATCATTTCCGACTTGGAATTTATTGTTTTCAGATAGAGGTATTAAAAAATCATCAATTGGCGAAAAATTCTGGCTTGCGCCTAAATCAATTACTGCTTTTTTGCTATCAAATTCGGCGTAGCAGGAAAGTGCTCCGCCAACATTAAATATTACAATCTTTTTCATATTATTTCTTCAAATTTAATAAGACTGTTTTAAACACTAAGCCACGAGCAACGCCTCTGCTTCTCCACAAGAACATCATAAATATTAGCAAGCTGATAATTGCAGGGGTCATGTTTTTTTCTGCAAATAGTATTATGGCAGTAATTAAGAATGAAACGCTCATCACACGAGAAAAAAGATAATTCCTGTTGCATATTTTTATTTCTTCCGTTGTGCTTACTTCTGAATAAAGCTTCCAAAAGATACTTTGTGATAAATCATCATCCTTTTTCTTTCTCTTGAAAATAATAGGAAGGTCTGAATAATCCACTTTAAAGGGAGCTAATTTTTCTTCCGTAAGAGACAAGTGTTCCAAAAGGTCGTCTCTTTTGTGTTCGCTTTTTAAAACGGGATTATTTTTGTACAAAAATATTTGTGATGGTCTTCTAAATTTGAAGAAAATATCTATTACAAATTCCAGCTCATGAGCTACTGTTTGCAATAATTCCCCAACAATGAAAGCTGAACAAAAAAACAGGAAAGTGTAAAGAAAGTCTAAATTTTGATCAATAACAATTTTCGTACCGAGTTCAAATTGAAAAAATACAAAAGCCAATAAAAAACCACCCGGTAACACCCTTATCATGAGTTCTTCAATTGAAAATTTGTCATTCATAGTTTTTTAAAGTTAATTCATTTAACGAATTTATTTTCCAGATTTAGTACGATTACATTGTTTGCATAACATCTGGCAATTTTCAGCGATAGTTTTTCCGCCTTCATGCCAAGGTTTGATGTGGTCAGCTTCCATTTCTCCAATTTCAAACTTTTCTTTACAGTGAACACATATACCTTTTTGTCTTTCGTATGCTTCGCGCTTCATTTTGTCGTTGAATGCACGGATTGAAAGATGTCTTTCATCACCAGTTAGAATGTAAGGATAAATACCTGACTTTTTCGAGACGTCTTCATCTTGCATCAATTGAGCGACCTCTTTTTCAAGCTTGTCTGCGTTTAGTTTTTCGTCTTTAAATTGGTTGTACAATTCGCCCCAGTTTACATGAGCCATTTCCTTACGATAATTTGGGAATATCTCTCGCACCCATGCAATGACGTTTTGGAAATAAGCCCACAATTCGTTGGCGTCTTTGTCGTGTTGATGTTTCGCCATGTAGTCAGCTACTGCACCATCGTTTATCCACGAGAGGGCGGTTTCCAAGTATTCCTGTCGAATTGGTGAACCTGTGAGCAATGCCCCACCGTCGTTTGCCAAGCCGTAAGCAGCACATCCGGTTTTGCTGAATTTCAGCTTTGCGTCTGAAAGCCATGGGCCGGTATATACGGCGTTAAGTAGTTCTTGTGGAGTAAGTTTTTCACCAGCGGTATTTATAACCTCAAACCACTGGATACGTTCCTTATCTGTACCATCGCAAAAGTAGACCATGAGTTCATAATCTAGTATTTGGTCTTTTTCTTCTTCTGTCAGATTGTGGAAGTAACGATCATTGATTGAATAATCGCCGTTTACGTACTGGCATATGCTTAAAGTACGTTGTTGTCCATCAAGAACTTCATAGCTTCCCGTACCACCCTCAATCCAGTACATGACATTAAGTGGAAATTTATGCGTGACTGTGTGCATTACGGCGTTACGTTGTTTTGGATTGTATACAAACTCACGCTGATATTTTGGACGAATATCGAGTTTGCCACTGTAGGCAACAACGCCTTCCTCGGCACTGTCCTTATAGCCTTCAATGACTTTACGGACTGGTATTTGGTTTAATTCAATTTTCATAATTCTTGCTTTTAATGAATAGACGGGTATATGTCGATGTAAGCTCCCCATTGATTTTTATCACAGTACCCCTGTTTAAGTCGTTATATACTGGGGAATCCTCCTGAGTATACAGCTTGGTCCGATACTCATAATTAGGGTCTCTATTGTCTGACATTCCTAAAATTTCAAATTGTTTGGGGTTATATTTATCAAGAAAAGTTATTGGAACGCCCATGATGCCCTTATAATCCATTGGAATTTCAGAAACTTTTGAGACCTCTATTGCGTCGTAATTATCATATTTAGGAAATTCCTTTGGGGAGTATTTTTTATAGAGTGTCAAAATTTCATGTCGTTTGGCCACATCAAGATTCGTAAACCATCCAACATTACCAAATTTTTTGATTGTACCGTCTGGCTGTATAAATTCTTTTACCCGTCCATAGCCAGGCCAGAGCTTATTTTTTTGAATTAGTTTAAATATATCTTGATACTTTCTTGCGTTGTCATTGCCAATAATCAAGAAATCCTTTTTGTATTCAACTAACTGTTGCATATATTCACGAAAAAGCGAGAATGGAGGATTTGTTACCACAATGTCAGCTTGTTTCAGTAATTCAATACACTCATCACTGCGAAAATCACCGTTACCTTTCAATGCCTTGGTTGCATTTGCGTCGTGTTTTAGCAAGTATTCAACGTCTGATAGGCCAATCGCACCATCCGAATCAAGGTCTTTGACCTCATTTATTTCAATTCTAAATGGTTCTTTTCCTCCAGGTTTTAATCCCTCAACTTCAAACAACGGCAACTGTCCGCCAGCTATGGGGGATTTTACGTAGCAGGTTGTGATGAGTTTTTTGAGACCTAAGGCATTAAAGTTTGCCGCAAAATATTTAAAGAAGCTGCTTTCAAACGGATCGTCGCAATTGCAATACACGACCTTGCCTCGAAATTGGTCTTTATAGTGTTTTAGCTCCTTTTCTATATCAGGAAGCAAGGTGTAAAATTCATCATTTTTTACCTTTGCAGCTCTATGCAGATTTGAATTTGCAGATTTTGCCATAGTTACTTTTGAATTAAATCATCTACTCCAACACCGAGACCATTAGCAATTTTGGTTAAAGTGTCGATTGTGGGATTTTCATTTGCACCGCTTTCAATGGTCACCACAGTGTTTAGAGAAAGGTCTGCCAATTTTGAGAGGCGATCTTGAGAAATTCCTTGCTCTGTTCGCAGACGCTTTATGTTTTTACCAATTGTATTCTTTGAGTCAGTCATACCAATATAATGTATAGGTTTGATTGTATGGTACTACTTTGAATTTCCCCTGTCAAAAAGAGTTGTTCCGCTGGAGGCGGAACTCCATATATTCCCCTCATCAAAAAAGCGTTTCCGTAGCGTAGCGGAGGAAACACCATATTTCCCCTAATAAAAAAGGAAAAGAAATTTGAAAATTTTTTAAAACAAATGGGCGATAGCCCAGAAAAGAAAAGGAATATTTCAGCTAACTAGCGTATATACGAAAACATGTCGTATATATGTCCACATCTTGCATAATATAGGAAGGTGTGTATCATGTAAATAAGGTGTAGGGCGTGTAAGCCTCGGTAATTATTAACGAGGTTTTTATGATACATGAATGTTTAAAGCGGGCGGAGGAGGAGATGGTTTTGCGGAATTACAGCCCCAAGACCATTAAATCTTACAGCTCGGCTATTCGGGATTATCTTGGTTATGATCCCGCAGGGGAGAGGTTTTGCAATGTCGAGAGTTTGAGGAGGTTCTTGCTGATAAAGCAGGATAAAGGCTATGCACCGCAAACCGTGAATCTGTATTTGATGGCTGTGAAGTTTTATTATCTGCAAGTTTTAAAGTTACATTTTAAGATTGACCTGAAGTTTGCGAAAAAATCAAAGAAATTGCCGGTAGTGTTATCTCGCGAAGAGGTGGCGAAGGTTATTGAGTCGATAACCAACCATAAGCATAAAACCATGATTTCTTTGGCCTATGGCGCGGGTTTACGGGTTGGTGAGGTTGTTAGGTTGAAGGTGCGGGATTTGCAGTTTGATGAGGGGACGATTCATCTGAAGCAAGCCAAAGGCAAAAAAGACCGGTTAACATTATTGCCCGAGAAGTTGATCGAGGATTTGATGGTGTTTACGGCCGGGAAATCGGGAGATGAATATGTGTTTAATAGTGAGAGGGGAGGGAGGCTGGTGGAGAAGTCGATCCAGAATGTTTTTGATCGAGCGATTAAATCTGCGGGCATTGTTAAGCCCGCCACTTTTCATTCTCTGCGTCACAGTTTCGCGACTCATTTACTCGAAAACGGTGTGGATGTTCGTTACGTGCAGACCTTACTTGGTCATCAAAATATCAGAACAACTCAATTGTATACACAGACCGCATCAAATAAGTTGAAGACCATAAAAAGCCCTTTATAATACTCAAATTTTTTTGACGTTAGACGTTTGACGTTAGACGTTTGACGATTTATTATTAAGCTACCAAACATATGAAGGAGGAGATTTTAAATAAGTTAATTGAGCATGATGTAAACTTCGTGAAGATTAACCAGCGGTTTGATGAGCATGATGCTAAATTCTTAGAACATGATCGAAGGTTTGATCAATTAGATAATCAAATTGATTTTTTAGCTAAAAAATCAATCGAACATGATGAAAAGTTTGAATGGATGAAAGCTAATATGGCAACTAAAAGTGATATTGGTGAGATTAAGCAAACTTTGGATTATTTAGTTAAAATAGTAGAAAAGAACAGCCAAGAGATAACGGCAAATAATCATGGTTTGTTTCGCTTAACCGAAAGAGTTGAGGTTTTGGAAAAGCACTGCGGAATTACATAATATACAAAACCACCTTTAATAAAGGTTCAAGATAATTTTACTGATTGGTTCTAAGCTACGGCTAAAGTTTTTACTTCTTTATCCAATTTATTTGCTAAAATATCTTCTTGCCGTTCCAAATCGTAGCGCATCTGCAAATTCAGCCAAAATCTTGGTGAATTGCCAAAATACTTACCAAGTCTAAGCGCTGTATCGGCGGTTATGGATCTGTTACCGCGAATAATTTCACTGATTCTCATCGCGGGGACATTAATATCTTTGGCGAGCTTGTATTGGCTAATGTTCAATAGTTTTATGAATTCTTCTGATAATATTTCTCCCGGATGGATTGGTTGTAGTTTTGTGCGCTGCATATTTATAATATTATAGATTATTAGTTCAATATTTTCGTTGGGAAATTTTTTTGATAGTTTATTTATAATGGTCGGTAATTTCCACTTCATACACATCACCGTTTTTCCATTGGAAACAAATTCTCCAACGATCATTAATCCTTATGCTGTA
This sequence comes from uncultured Gammaproteobacteria bacterium, assembly GCA_964640115.1. Taxonomy (GTDB): domain Bacteria; phylum Patescibacteriota; class Patescibacteriia; order 2-12-FULL-60-25; family 2-12-FULL-60-25; genus MWCR01. Next base: position 3,681 of record CAZXFK010000014.1, on the reverse strand, counting down.
GTATCCGTTTCGGTCACCTATAAGCTTTTCGAGTCTATTACCGGGAGGTATCCTTAAGTCATTTACATCAGAAGCTGCATCCAGAAGCAGTAGTTTTCTTCTTGCGATTTTTTGTATTTCGTCCGGGAATCTAGAGCCTTTGTGTCTTTGGAATAATTTTTCCGATTCTTTGCATCGAAAATTCTTGATCATATTTTGTATTTTTAATAATGCAACATGTCGTTTATCTAATAGTATCGTATGGCGATATTATTGTCAAACAATACCAATTTCTAACTCACTCCTACTGACAAAACCCCAACCATCCGCTAAAATAGCTTGGTATGAATAAAGCCGATGCCCAGCTAAGAATCGCCAAATTGCGCCAAGAAATCGACCGTTATCGCTATCAATATCACGTGCAAAACAAGCTCGAAATATCCGAGGCCGCTTTGGATGCCTTAAAACACGAACTCTACAATCTCGAAGCCGAGTATCCGGAGCTCATCACTCCCGATTCACCAACCCAACGAGTCGCCGGCGAGCCTGCCAAAGGATTTAAAAAAGTTCAACATCAAACCCGCATGCTCTCGCTCGAAGATGTCTTTTCCGAGGCTGAGGCTGGGGATTGGCTGGCACGCATAAAAAAAATCGACTCAAGAGTCGACGAAGATGGTTTATACGCCGAGGTTAAAATGGATGGCCTAGCCTGCTCACTTATCTACGAAAACGGAACGTTGGTTCTGGCTGCAACTCGCGGTGATGGGCGGGTGGGGGAGGATGTAACCAATAACGTGCGCACCATCGAAGCTATTCCTCTCAAACTCCGCGAACCGTCAGCTAAAGAGATTGCTTCATTCATCACCAAACATCACCAACAAATCGACCACAAAAAAGTCGAGACTTTTCTGGAACATCAAACCGGCCGTTTCGAAGTGCGCGGTGAGATTTACATGACGCGTTCCGGTCTCACTAAGTTGAACAAAGAACTCAAAAAACGAGGCGAACCCGAATTGGCCAATCCCCGCAACGCGGCCGCGGGCGGGCTTCGTCAGCTTGACCCTAAAATTGCCGCCGAGCGTAAGCTGTCTTTTTTTCCATGGCAACTTGTTGCCGACGTAGGCTTAAAACTTCAAAGTCAAGAAGATGATCTGCTGTCACTTTTAGGATTTCCCACCAACCCATACAATAAACTGTGCCAAAATATCGCCGACATCAAAAAAGTCATGGATAAAATCGGGCAAGACCGCGATAAACTGGATTATCAAATCGACGGTGTCGTAGTTTCCGTCAACTCCAATAAACGCTTTGCGGACTTGGGTATCGTGGGCAAAACCCCGCGCGCATCAATAGCTTGGAAGTTCGCGGCCGAGCAAGGCACCACAATCGTCCGCGAAATCAAAGTCTCTGTCGGGCGCACAGGCGTCCTCACTCCGGTCGCTGTCATGGACCCGGTTCAACTCGCCGGCACAACCGTCACTCACGCCACACTCCATAATGAGGATGAGATCGAGCGCCTCGGCCTCAAGATCGGCGACACGGTCATTGTCGAAAAAGCCGGCGACGTCATCCCTAAAATCGTACAAGTTCTTCCTCGCTTGCGTACAGGAAAAGAAAAGAAGTTCAAGATGCCCGAAAAATGCCCAATCTGCGGATCCGATGTTAAACGCAAACAAGGCGAAGTCGCTGTGGTCTGCTCCAATCCCCGTTGCTTCGCGCAAGAGATGGCGAGTCTTAGCCACTTTGTCTCCCGTCAAGCATTCGACATTCGCGGACTGGGAGAAAAGATAATCGAAACTTTCTTGCAAGAGGGCATCATCAGCGAACCAGCCGATCTCTTCCGTCTCGAACCGGGTGATTTTGGCGGTCTCGAAGGCTTCGGCGAAGTCTCGTCCAACAAACTGGTCAAAGAAATCCAAGCTCATCGCCAAATTCCGCTCGATCGCTTCATCTACGCGCTTGGCATCCGCCACGTGGGATTTGAGACGGCCGTTCTTCTCTCACGTCACTTCAAATCTCTCGACCATCTCCGCAATGCCACCCCGGATCAACTAAACGAAATCGACGGCATCGGCGAGGTCATGGCCCAATCCATCGTCGACTACTTTCAAGACAAAGAACAGGCTAAACGCCTCGATAACTTACTAACCTCCGTCGACGTGGGACGTGCAACGAGCGACGTGCAACGAGGCCCCTTAAGCGGGACGAGCTGGGTTTTTACCGGCAGTTTGGAGTCTATGAGCCGCGATGAGGCTAAAGAAAAAGTCCGCGCTCTCGGCGCCGATGTCTCCGAGTCAGTATCCAAAAAAACCACGTTTGTGGTCGTGGGTGCGGATCCCGGCTCCAAAGCGGAGAAGGCGAAAAAGCTGGGAGTGGAGATTTTGGATGAGGAGGAGTTTATAAATAAACTGTCGTGAACCATGATTCGCACGATTCAAAGATTAACATGATTATCATCATATTTTGAAATAACATAAATAATCAAGCAAATCTATTATCGAGTGCCTGCCCGCCTTTGGAGGGAATCAACATGCAGATACCAAAAATATCAATCCTAATAATCCTTAAATCGCGTTAATCAAGGTCATATGCATAAAAAACTTTCCCTAACCATAATCGCGTTTTGCGCCATGGTTTTATTTGGCGCGGGCTGCGGATCCGATTCCGAGGGCGGTAATGGATCTCCCTCTGCCGGAGGCGGTAATGCTTCACCGACCATCAGTGGCGATCTGTGTACCGCTTTCCCGTCATCTTGGGTCGCCGATTCATCGGGTAAAGCTATAATCAAAACAGCCAAATCAAAAATTGCGTCTGTTTCCGATTGCCAATATTTTATTACCGAAACCGTTGGAGGGGGCGGTAAGCGCATCGATCTCATCCACGAGCATTTGGATATCGAAATACAAAAGAAAGCCCGTGATATTGCCGGAAGCCGCTGGGAAAATGGCAGTGGTTTCGCTTTGAATGCGGTTCTCTTATATGACAGCAAGGACAATCTCACAGACGTGGATATTTTACTCGGACCAAATCAATACTTGAGAATTAATTCTTTGCAAGGTGCGTTAACATCCGAAGAGCTTGTCGCTTTCGGCAAAAAAGTTGCCGAATATATCAAATCCGGCAAGGCGCAAGGCACCGAGCCCGCCTCTGAAACATCGGAAGGTGCCGCAAATTCAACCGGCAGTGCCGATGCCAAAGTCGCGGCAGAGGCTTTCTTCGGCGCTATCGGCAAAAATGATCCCGCGTCAGCCGTCGATCTGATGGACGCCAATCAGCAAACGAAAACTATGTGGAAAGATAACTTTGGCGCTATCTCGTCACTTACGGTCAAATCATTAGAACCAATCTATCAAAGCGAATGGACATCGGAGCGCGAAACCTACAAAGTCACACTCGAAGTCAAAACCAAAGGTGGTGATACATATGGTTGGGATGACGGCTCCAATACACGCTGGATTACCATGCAAAAATCAGGCGACGAATGGCTGGTTGGCGAATTGGCTAATAACCCCTAGCCAACGGTAATAAAATATTGGTGCTGTATAAGAAAAAGAGGCGAGTGCCTCTTCGAGATTGTTTAGCGCATCAGCCGATTGTCAGCTCTTGTCCGCAAACTTGTTTGTTGTTGAGCAACGATCCAAGCAAGTTGAATAATCTTTCGATCTCTTCTTGTTGAATATAATTGTTCAATGCCAAGATCAG
>CAZXFK010000013.1:0-18451 GCA_964640115.1 uncultured Gammaproteobacteria bacterium | reverse complement strand
AACACGATGTTTATCCCTACGGAGAGGAATTGGAAACCAAAACTCCCCCGATAAATCGGGGGAGTTTTCATTCGGTTTTTATCATGTCGGATGACATGAGGCGACCGTGCGTTCCAGACGAATCCGGAACGTTGAGCTTCTAAGCCTTCATTGGGTTTTCACTGCGCGATTGCGCGGGGAATGCCCAAGAGCGGGTTATTAGTTGCTCAATGATTGGCTCTGCGTGAGATCTTCGACTAAGTAGTCGTTGGTCCAATCGCGAGAGGTTTGGTTGGCGGATGAATGCGGAACTTCCGAATTATCCGACCAGACAAACGTACCGATACCGGCCGCTGCACCGCTCGGAGCGGCAGCAGTGTCGATATGATAGATGTCGGCGCTGGCAGTCGTGTAAATACCGCTGGTCACTGTGTTAACCAAGTAGCCTGTGTAGGTGGTAGCGGCTCCATCTCTGTACAAGCTGGTAGTTACATTGTTGCCTGTTCCCGTGTAAGAGACATTGGCACGCAATGAATAAACATTGCCCGTACCGCTGATCGAATCTTCGGATGTGAAGGAAACCGTCACATATGCCGAGTTGACACCTGCAACAATGTCGCCGCCTTCGAGATCGGCTGCGCTGGTGGCATTGCGGATGGCAATGTCAGCCAACGGGATCATGGTGGATCCACGATATATACGGAAGTCGCCCAAAGTTACATTAGCAGTCTTGGAGATTGCGAAGGTCATCTGTTTCAAGGCAACATTGGCCGCTGAATCAGCACCGACCTGCATGCGATACAACTCGCGTTCACCGGCTGAAAGCGTAGTGTTGGAGAGTGATTGCATGGTTACGACCGGTTTGGTCTTGCGAAGAACCATGGCACTGCCATCAGTGGCGCCCTGTGCCGCATAAATGCGATCACCGGAAGCAACACCTGTGGTGCGCATGTTCAACATACCTGCATAGTTCACATCCCATTCGCCGGTTTGAATGTTTTCTTCAATACCGAGAGCAGGAGCGTGACCGGAGCGGGTTACAAGCGTTGTGGCACCGCTGACAGACGATGAAGCCTGTACGGAAGCGAGCTTGGCCCAGATGTCGAAGGTGGCTGAACTATCTTTCGGAACAACAATCTTGTTAGTCAAGTTGATGTTAGCAGCACCTGTGGCACCGGAAGGCAAAGTGGCTTCGCCTTTAACAGCACCATCGGAAGCTACAGCTACGCGAGTAAAGTTGGAGTTATCACCGCCGGCTATGGATTCAACACGTACGAGGTCGATATGCATCTCTTCGTCTTGTGCTGTTGCCTTATAGCGAGCAAATGGTACCCATACATCCTTGCCGGCAACTACGATAGCGGAAGCCGGGTGAGCATCTTGGGAAACGGTAAGTGTACCGCTGGCCAAGATGGTTTGGCGGACGTCGGGGGTGTTACCCAACTGTTGATTGGCGCCCGTACCACTGAGTTTGGCGTCGATGGTCGGGGTAACTGTGTTAGCATCATCATCTTGAGCTGTGATTGAGGTTACACCAACGGCGACTCTGTCGTAGTTCGGAGCAGCTGTAGCGGCAGAGCTGAAGGTGGCCTTAGCAGTCAAGGTCTTGGTCGTTCCCTTGGGAATGGTCAAGTTCATGTTGGTGATTTGAGCCAAGCCTGTTGTTGTGTCAGGTGATTTGGCGGTACCAACCATAGTGTCGCCATCATAGAGGGCGAGCGATGTGATACGTGAAGCACAATCGGCAGCGTCGAAAACACCCGTAAAAGCAATGTCGGCCTTACAAGCCAGAGTCAAGTTTGTGACTTTGACATCTGATTGTGAACCAACCTGCAAAGAGACACCCACAACCGGAACGTTTTGGGCTTTCTTAACAATGGTGCCCGAAACCGGAGTGGAAGCCAATTGGGCTGTTACTTCGGATTGTTTGACGGTTTGTTCGTTACCCGTTGTGTTGGCATTGGGAACGATCTTGCCGAGATCCAAGTTTTCACCTGTGTCGACGACTTTGACATCGGCTGCTTGGAAAGCGAGCCAGCTGGCTGTGTAACCATTGTCATAGAATTCGCCTGCACCATCCTCGTTATTGGCGAGGTCGGCAACGATGGCAAGATTCAAGGTTTGACCGGCGGAAATGTTGAATGTGTCGTTAAAGGTGATGTTTTCAGTCAAGGTACCGTTGGCGACAGTGAGTTCTTTCGGACCCATTACCGTTGTACCGGTATCCATGTTCTTGATCTTGATGTTGCGGAGGTATTTTGTACCTGCCGAACCAACCAACTCACGAGCGGCGCCTGTTGTGGCTGCAACGCGGGTGCGAAGATTGCGGATTTCGAGATCATTGTCGGCTGAAGTTAAGGAGAACTCATAGAGAACAACACCCAATTTGCCTTTGGCAACATTACCCGTTGTCGGGCCGTTGAAAGCAAAAGTGAGGTTGCCGCCTTGAGTTGTTACTTCGACATAATTGGTGGCTGTGCCATCAAAAGCCGAAATATCGATTGCCGCACCTGAATTGTAAACCGAATCCACAGCTTGAATGTCGGCTGCATATTCTACATATGTCTTAATTGTGCGTCCGGCGCGTCCGGCAACATCAGCATGTAAGTCGAAGATGCGAGTGACGCCATTAGCTAAGAGATATGGGTTATCGAAGGTGAGAACAATCTGACCCTTGGAATTGACACCTGTAGCCGAAGCGACCTGTGTTGAGCCTTGATAGAGCTTGAAGTTGGTCAAATCGGAATTGTCGATGCCTCCGCCTTGATACAAGGCGACGCGATGGACATAGATGTCGTTGGTGTTGGCAGTGAGTTTAATGCTCGAGATAGGAGCATTCTTTTGGCCGATAACCGGGTTGGCCGGTACCGGGCCTGCAGCGATAGCCAAAGTTCCGGCAGCCGCTGTTCCAACTACAAACACGTTACCGCGGACCGGGAAGGAACCGCCGACTGTGCCTGTGCCGGAAAGGACGACTGAAGCCGCATCAGCCAATTGGAAGGCGTGATTGCCTCCGGTTGTGCCCGGATTCGAGAAGTCGACATACACATAGTATGACTTCATCGTGTTGGCCGGGATGGTGATGTTCAAGCTGTTAAACTCGACTTTGTTAGTGCTGGAGTTGACCGAGCGGCCGGTTGTGAGGCGATTGCCTTGGGCATCATAAAGATACACATTGGCGAAATCGCTGGCCGAGCCAACGCCGATGCGATGGAAGTGTAAACCGGCGACAAATGCGTCAGCACTTCCCGCTTGGAGGTTTACTTTGACCATTTGAACGCCCATGGCGTTCTTGGGAACTGTGGCACCGGCAGGTGTGTCGGAAGCCAAGGAGACTGTTACGTCACCACTGACCATTTGACCGGCACAGGCTACCTTCCAAAAGTTATCAGCTTCGAGGCCGGTAACATTGGTGCCATCAGCATAAGTTATTGTGGTTTCTACAGCGTTAACCATGTTCCATTTGTTGGCTGCGAAAGCGGCGTCATCAGCAATTTTGCGCTTTTGACCATTCCAGACGACATAGCGATTGGTATCACCCGAATAGGTGATAAGCTGGCCGTTGGGATGAACATTGGAAGAGATTGATGAACCGACTGTGTAGTTTGTGAAGAAACTATCCGGTACATCGACAACACGTGTAGCCCATGCACTGCCCCAAAGAGCTTGCGCGATTGCTTCGGATTCGATCCAATGCAATGTTCCGCACTCTGTGACAGCATAGGTTTTCGGATCGGTCGTAATCTTCACGAGCTTGGTGCCCGGGCGAACGGTTACGTTACCGCCGATTTGAATGGCAGCGAGTTCTGCATCCGTGATGGTTACAACGGACGAGAAATCATTAAACCATGAGAAATAGGTTTTCTCATTGGGGAAAACATAGCGTTTGCCATCTGTATTGTAATAATAGAGGGCCGGGCCGGAAGCCTTGATTAAGTCGCCTGCTGCGAGAGTGGCGGCTTGGGCTGTTACCGGGAACGCTAATGCGCCTGCTCCTACGGACCAAAGAATGGTAGCGAAAGAGACAAACGTTGAAAAAGCTTTTCTTAACATAATAATCCTGGTGGATTTGCTTTATGGACAGTTTTACCTGTCCGTATGTCGGATTGCATCCTTTGGGGATGAAATCCAACGAATTGTGATTTATGAATGAGTTCTGGCACATCTTACCGATCTTTAAGGGATCGGAATCGACCTTTTTAGATGGCCGTGGCGAGGATTTCGTATCGCCGGGCGTCGGAGCTCGAGATCTCTGCCGGAGATTGATACCCTCCTTTGGTAAGGAGAGATGGAGACCCCGCATACTTCTTCTTCAGGGCTGAAGAGCCGAGTTGAATCAGTCTGCGTTTCCCCCGCCCGTCAGGGCACCCATCCTATTAAAGACAGATGACCTGTTTCGCGGAGCAAAACAGCTACTAGCTACTAGCTTCCAGCTACCAGCCAGACCTTCGAACAGTTTTTGTAGGGATGAACCTCGTGTTTATCCGTGCCAAGGCAACGGATGGTTATTTCAGTGCGGATAAACACAAGGTTTATCCCTACGATGTTTTTTAGTTATTAATTGGTGATTGGAGTTTGGTTATTGGTGATTATTTTGTTATTTGATTAGTTAGTTATTTCAGGATTAGTGGAAGTTGTTTCGACTTCAGTGGTTGGTGCTTCTGTGGCAGGTGGTTCAGTGGGGGTGGTGATTTCTCCATCTTCCGTTTCAGGAGTTACAACTTGTTCTGTTTCAGCTTGTTGAGCTTCGGCTTCTTGCTTAGCCGCTTCTTCTTCGACGGTTTTTTGCACTGCGAAAGCTTGTTGCGTACCGACTTTGGAGAGCTCTAAAGCTTCGTTGAGATTTTTTTCATCAGCCTGTTTATCGGCGTCGCTTAGTGATTTGGTGACCTCTTGCATTTGATCATCGACCGATGCTTCCGGTTCAGGCGTTATATCGGCGGTCGTACTGGCATTGTTATTGGTAGAAGAAGCATCGGAAAGTACCGCGGTTGATGAAGTGGAGGCTGTTTCGGTTGTTGAAGGCGCTTCGGTATTGGCAATCATGCCCGTGGATTCGGAAACGGTTTTGGCGACCTTGGCATTGTAATTTTTTAAGAACTCGATCAACTCGGCCTCGGTAACGACCTCCGCATTTTCAAAATGGGTTTTCAATAAAACTTCGATGGCTTTGAGCGAAGTATCGGATGCCGCGGCTTGGGCTTCGGAGAGCTTGACGCGTTCGGCGGCAGAAAGTTTGATTTTGGAGGATTGCAGATCGGCGATTAAAGCGGCGATTTTTTCATCCACCAACGTAGCCGTTTGTTTGGCCATTTCGGGTGATGATGTTTTTTTAACTTCTTCGAGCTGATTTTTGATTGTATCCATGTCGCGCTTTAAAACATCGGCCGCTTGTTTGACGCGATCGGATTTGTCGGCGCGAGGTCCATCGATAACCTGTTTCATTTCGGTGACTCGGCGTTCCGTGAATTCGGTTTTAAGTTTGACGCGTTCGTCGGGAGATTTGACCATGGCCATCCGGGCTTGTTCGCTGGCGAGTTTGATACTGTATAAAAAGTCGCCGGGCAAAGCTTGCTCCGAAGCGGAAACCGAGAAAAAGGAACCGCCAAACAAAGCCATGATGACGGCCGTGGCAATGGCGGCCGGAGTGCGCATCCATTTAAAAGAGATAACCGGCATGAAAATATTAAAAGCGCGGTTTACCGTGGCTGTGGCTTTAACCGGTGCGGGTTGTGAATTTTGCACTTGCATGAGCAGGGTTTTGCGAGTTTGCGAAACCCAAACAGCGTCAGGCCTCATTTGGCTTGCCGCTTTACGGATGTTGCGCGTCCGTTTGAATAATTGATAACCGCTCATGAAATTATTATTGTTGTTCTTTAAGCGCCTTCATACCCCTGTAGTAAATGAGACGAACATTGCCGGCGCTCTTTCCAAGAATGATGGCAATGTCGGCAAAGCTCAGGCCGTCGATGAGGCGCAGGGCCAAAACATCGCGGTATGAATCCTTAAGCTTGTCCAATTGCCGCAAGATTAACGCCAATTCGGTGCGAGCCTCCATGTAATCGCGCCCGAATCCGCTTTCTTGCTCTATAAATGAAGACGTATCTTCCTCGTCAAATGTTACACATTCCATGGTCGTGTTGCTTTTACTGCGATAAAAGTCGGCAATTTGGTTGCGAGCTATCTGGTATAAAAAAGCACGGACGTTTTTTACCTTCTTTTGGGCTTGAATATGCTGCCAAAAGCGGGTAAACGTTTCCGCGGTAATATCTTGAGCGTCTTCTTTACGGGGCAACTTTAAAATCACGAACCGATAAATGGCCGTTACGTAGCGATCATATATTTTCGCAAACGCCTCCGGATCTTGCTTGACCGAAATGCGATAGAGAAGGTAGCGATCTATGAGTTCGGCCATGGTTTATATGATAAGAAAATAAGAGCTATTCGCTCAACGTACATAAAAAGGCACGAGTTACCTTGCCATAAATACCAAAAAAAATCAAACCGGCATCAGCTACCAGCTACGAGCCGCCAGCTACTAGCTTCCGGCACAACCCCAACCCCTTATCCCACTACGCCTCGAAGACTACGCGGGACAGGTCAGGGGCTCAAAAAGCCTTATTTAATTGGTATTTGGTAATAATATAGTAATGCCAAAGGCAACAATCATTCTTAATTCTTAATTCATAATTTTTAATTTGTATTTGGTAATTGGTATTTAAAATTTCAGTTGTCCAAGCTAGTGTTGACAAAATTTTACGGAAATGTGATAATTAAGCCAAATGTGAATATGCCTCAACCTGTGCCGGCTACAATTACAGATTCTCCAGCTCTCCGCTTACATGTTTCTGAGGCGGCCAAGCTTTTTGGTATCTCCGACAGAACAATTCGCCGAGCCATCTCGCGCAACGAGCTCCGCTACATCGTTGTTCGCAACCGCTATCAAATCCACTTTGAATCCATGCTTACTTGGTCGCAACAAATGCCGCACATCCAAAAAAAACGCGATCAAGCGGGTTTGGGGCAATGGGTGGAAAAATGGAAAATAAATAATCCAAAATACTCGCCAAGACCACCGAAACTGAAATAAACAATAACCAAATACAAATTACCAAATACCGAATAATAACCAAAAAGCGCCGTAGGGATATCCCTACGAAAACTGTTCGAAGGTCTGGCTAGTAGCTGGAAGCTAGTAGCTGGAAGCTAGTAGCTAGAAGCTGATAAGTAGTCGTATCCTGCCAGATCGTCTACTGCAAAATAAAAACAGATGGTCCAAAAACTCCCGAGCGCGTTTCGGGAGTTTTTTATTGTCTGAACCTTGATTACCGAACACTGTCTGAACCTTGATTCACACGATTATTTCGATTCACTTGATTATTTATTATATTTCGGATGTCCGTATAAAATAATAATCATGCTAATCCTTTAATCAAGTTAATCAAGGTTCAGACAATAAGATAGTAATCAAGTTAATATGAGCGTGAATCTGAGCGTTAATCCCCCTTCGCCAGAGGCTTCGGAGGGACACGGTCAAGGTTCAGACAATTAAAGTTAACAATCCTGATAATCTTGCAAATCTTGTTAATCAAGGTCCTTATAGATTTTCTCGAGATCATCCAAATGTTTTTGCCAATTGTGATTTTGTTCGGCGTGTTTGCGCGCGGCTTGGCCCAAGTCGGTGCGTTGTTCGGTGGTGAAGGATTCCATTTGGTTGAAAGCTTCGATCCAGGATTCGATGGAATCGGGTTTGGCCAAAAAGCCACTGACTCCGTCGGTGATGAGCTCCGGCAACCCGCCAATGTCGGAGGCCATGACCGGGACGCCGGCCGACATGGACTCGAGCACGCTAAGCGAAGCGTTTTCGTACATCAAAGTCGGTACGCAAACGGCTTTGGCTGTGTTGCGAATATTTTCGAGCGATGACTCGGAATGAAATCCCAAAAAGTTGATGCGGTTGGTAGCGATTTGTTTGGCAAGAGATTCCAAGCGATTGCGTTCCGGGCCTTCGCCGACAATGTTGAGACGAACGGTTGGGACGCGGGCCGCGGCGCGGATTAAAACTTCGGCGCCTTTTTCGGGATACAGACGACCGATGTAGACATAGGGGCCGGCGCCCAATCTTTGCGAGGTGACGGGCGGGATATCCACAGGGTTGGGCAGATAGATTAATTTACCGGGCGGTTCTCCCCACTCCTGCATCTTGTTTTTGATAAAATGCGACGGGCAAAGGAAGAGTTTAACCGTGCGTTCATATGACTGCGTAATTTTTGACATGCTCATTTCCAGAGCCGCCAGCATATTGGGCGCGTAACCTTGGAACAAACATTGATGGATGACGGCATTATAATACTTACCGCCTTTGCAACGCTCGCAGACAGAACCCTTGGTGTACATTTTATAATTGGGGCAAGCCAGCTTATAATCGTGCAGAGTTTGTACACAAGGGATGCCGGATTTGCGAATCGTGGAGAGAATGCTCGTGGATAGATGATGATAAATATTGTGCAGGTGGATTACATCGGGTTTGATTTCTTTGATTTGCAGTTCAAGCATTTTTTTCGCCTCTTGATTCCACAAAAAATTAACGGCTTTTTTTGCGTCTTTGGCCAAACCCTCTTTACGGTCGTAGTTGTAACGAGTAACAAAAAAATCCTTGTCCGTGGATTGAACATTGTTGGGCGACTTGGTGGAAAAAGCATGCACCTCATGCCCGCGCTCGCGCAGTTTACCCATGAGCTGATGCAGATAAACCTCGGCACCGCCGCGCAGGTCAAAAAATTTATGGATTTGGAGTAGTTTCATAAAACAATTGTCTGAACCTTGAACCACATACTGTCTGAACCTTGATTTAAAAACCGATTACCAACCTAATTTACTTGATTATTTGACGTCTAACGTCAAATGTCTAACGTCAAATAATCAAGTTAATCCCCCTTCGCCAAAGGCTTCGGAGGGACACGGTCAAGGTTCAGACAATACAGCTCAGCATATTTGTTGGTCATGGTTTGAATGGAGTATTTGCTAAAATCTTGGCAAGCGAGTTGGTTGGCGCGATTGATGGCCGAAGCCGGGCGATCCAGAGCGTCTTGAATTGCGGCGCCGAGATCTTTGGCACTGCCGGGTTTAACGAGCGTGGTTTTTTCACCAAACAGCTCGCGCATAACCGGCAAATCGGACACAATCATGGGAATGCCGGAGACGGCAGCCTCGATAGCGACCAAGCCAAAACCCTCCCAAGCCGATGGCATAACAAACAAATCATGATTGGCATAGACGTCGTAAACATCGGAAGCCACGCCGTGCCAAAAGATGCGCGGTAAAATGCCCAACTCATCGGCCATGCGCTTAAGCTCGTGCTCCATAGAGCCTTGGCCGTAGATGTGACATTCGTAAGGTCGACGAATTTGTGCCAAAGCCTCCAAAAAAATATCCGGATTTTTTTGCGGTTCCAATCTGCCGATAAACAAAATTTTAGGAACATCGTAAAAAGGACGGCTTTGGCGTTTGGTGATTTTGGCCGTCTCAACGCCATTGGGAATGATGGTGATTTTGTCGGGTGGAATTTTGAGCTCACGTTCCAGATAAACCGCAACATCATTGGAGATGGCAATGTATAAAGCGGAAAAATTTTTCATGACACGCATTATAAATTCACCCGCGCGCCCGTGATACATGCGCACATTATGCATTGTTGTGATGACGTGTTTGCATCCGGCCATATGCGCGGATAAACGACCGAAAAAGTTGGAAGCCGAAAGATGAGTATGCACAATATCAGGATTAAGATCTTGCAGAAAATTTTTAAGTCGAAAGATATTGGTTAATCTGCCAAAAATTCCTTGGCGTTCCAAAACCGTGTAACCGATGTTTTGCTCGCGCAGAAGACTTTCCATGGATCCACCGCGAACTATGGCGATGATGTGAGATTCGAAGCCGTGTTCCGGCAAACGCTCGCTAAGTTGCATAACCAAACGCTCGGCTCCGCCGCCGGATTCCAAAGTTGGCAAGATGTGCGTTACGAGTTTATCAGCTGATTTGGCTCGGCAAGAAAATAAAAAAGAGGATGCAAAGTTGCGCGGAAGCCAAGATGATAACAGGGCGTCAAACGCATCTAAGAAATGAAACAAACCACTCCCCTTTTTGATTTTTTGCGAAAATTTGGAGAATAATTTTGGGAATAAGACAGCTACCGGGGATGTGGAATAGACCCGTAGATTGGACTCTCTGATTTTATCGAGAAGCCGGGAAAGTTTTTGAGAAGTTTGACCCGAGCCCGCAATGATTAAGCCTTGAGAATTGAGTTTATCCAACATTAAGTTGAAAAAATCGGGCATTGATGCAGTTTCGGGAGGCGATACGGGGCTAAGCACAATGTGATATTTGGCGGATTGCTCTTGATTTATGGTGCCGGTTTTAGCGGTAAATTCTATACCCAGCTCCAAGCTCAAAGCTTGAGCTTTTTGCATGGTGGTTTCGGATTGATGCAAGTTGGTAACTTGATAGCCCAAAGCTGATATGGGTAATGCGTAATCGGCGTTTTCATCGTTTATGATTAGGATGCGCAAATCTTGATTGGGATATTGCTCCGCATAATCGGTTATCTTGGAAATAATCAAATCCAAAGAGTGCAAGCCGGCCGGAGTGCGGTGCAAAGATGTGATTGTGTGATGCGGCTGATTGGGTTTCATAATTTATCCTTGACCGAAAATTTCGGCGTCTCGATTTTTCGCTTCGCGAATGCGGTACATTTCCACGGCCGCCAAGAGCAAACCGATTGGCAACCACAGGTGGCTGGTCCAGTAAGCGGTGTTGAAAAGTTGATAGATAACGGCTCCCAAGGCGCCGGCAAATAAAACATGGCAAATCAGGTTGGGACGACCCGTGATTTTTTTGAGACGTTGCCAAGCGAATCCTGCCAACATCGCAAGCAAGAAGGCATAAGTCAGCAAGCCGAGCAATCCGGTTTCGGCCATGAGCTTTTGGATGAAGCCGTGTGCCTCCATGGGATTTCCGAATTCGATGATAAAGACTTGCGCATTACCCACGCGCCAGATAAATGTGCCGGCACCCGAGCCGATAATGGGATGTTCATAAAAAGTTTCTTTGGCGATTTCGGTTAGCATCCAACGAGTGGAATTGGAGCTGGTTGCGGTTGGTGAAAAACTGAATTGAATTTGATAAACAACCAAAGGAATCATCAGTACAGCTAATGCCAACATGACTCCCAAGTATTTTTTTACGTAAGGACGCCAAACCGTAAGCAACATAAAACCGGCTTGGCAGGCAAAAACAATCCAAGCCGAACGAGCGAATGTGAGCAGTGATGCCATGATTTGAATGCCGGCCACGGCCATAAGAGCTCGGGTAGTTTGCGCTTTTTTGGTCATGAACGCCAAAGCCAGCGTTGCGGGTGCGGTTAAAAGCAAAAGCTCGGCCAAGAGGTTGTGATTATCGCCGATGGGATTGATGCCGAAAAGCGGAATGGGATGCGCGCGCCTTACCGCCCAAGAATATGGCTCGATGTATAAAAGAGATGCGTAGGCGTTGATGGCGGCAAGGATGCCAACAAAAGTCAGCAAACCCAGGATTGCGCGCAAACGCCGTTCGGACCGGATGAGGTTGACCGGTAAAGCGATAAAAGCCACGTAACAAAATAAAACGGGACGAAGAACGTATTTGCCCACCAAGATGGGATCCGGGCCGTATGAACTGAAGACTGAAACAAGATGCGCGAAAGCGAATAAAGCGTATGACTTCCAAACCGGTAACACGGGGCGCCAGTTAACATCACGGCGCTTTAACCAAAGCAATGCAATCTTTATTGTCCAAGCGGTCAATACAGCCAGCAAAAATAATTCTCCCAAAAAAATATCAATGGATCCGCCAAAAGCTCGCTCGCCCATTTTTAAAGCACCCGTATCCAAAGAAACCATGACCCCCAAAAATAAAGAAAAAAAGATGGAAATGTAAAAAGCCGTATATGTTGCTCTATAAGCAAAAATTAATAAGATTATTGCCGTGGTAAGAGCTATGGGGCCGAATGGAATACCGAATACAACCAAGATGCTGCCGATAAACAACAATAAAAACAAAGCCCACGACAAAACCGGCCAACTTGTGGTTGCATTTTCGATCTTGGATCGATGCTTGTTGTGCTGATTTTCCTCCATGATTATTTAAAGCTTCTAGCTACTAGCTTCTAGCTACTAGCTTTCACACCTTCTCGATTTTAAAAGCTACTAGCTACCAGCTACTAGCTTTAACACCTCCTCCGTAGAGATGAGCCTAACCCTTCGTCATTTCGAATCGGATGTGAGAAATCTCCGCTCAAGCAACTTGGTTCGTAATAACAGTGGAGATTTCTCACATCCGTTCGAAATGACAAACTTTAGTTGGATTAGCTTGTGGCTAGTGGCTAGTGGCTTGCAGCTATCATTATATCACATCCGAAAAGTGGAAAAAAGTGCAGAATTAAGGGAAATTTTGTGATTGATGACACAAAACCGGTGAAACAGGCTATTGCACACTTGACAAAAAGCTTGATTTGTTGCTAAGTAACGCTTGTCTGCGCGCATTTTATGCGCAAAGTACGGACCTTTCATTGGCACAATTTGTGCCAAAACGACAAGGAGACGACCGATGAGAAGCAGCCACATTGTTCTGGGGATTTTGACTCTGGGATTGTCGACGGCCATGTTGGCCAGTTGCGGGGGTATGAACGATCCGGGCGAGGAGCCCATCGGCAAGAAGCGCCAAGCGCTTTGCCCGGCTTCGGGCTACTGCACGCCCGAGCAATCAGAAATCGGAGAGTTCTGTTACAACGATGCGAGTCAAACCCTCTTGTATTGTCATGGATGCATGTACGTTGATCCGTTGTTCATTGCAGCCAATCCGGAATTCGACATGTGCGATGAAGCGGATGCAGGAACCGGCGGCAGTGCGGGAAGCGCAGGCTCGGCGGGATCTGCCGGTGAAGGCGGAAGCTCCGGAACGGCAGGCTCAGCGGGTGAAGGCGGACAAGACGCCGGAACCGATGCTGCGGTCTGCGTGGACGGCCAAACTCTGGACTGTACAGCCCAGTGTCCGGCAGGACATGACGGCGAGCAGTATTGCAACCAAGGAACTTGGGGTGCGTGCATTTGCGTGCCTTGGGGACCGGACGGTGGAACCGGAGGAGCGGCAGGAAGCGCAGGCTCGGCGGGATCTGCCGGTGAAGGCGGAAGCGCCGGAACGGCAGGCTCGGCGGGCACAGCAGGATCCGCAGGCGAGGGAGGAAGTGCCGGAACAGCCGGAAGTGCAGGCCAGGCCGGAAGCGCCGGAACGGCGGGTTCAGCCGGAACGGCAGGCTCTGCGGGTATGGCCGGTTCGGCAGGTGAAGGCGGAAGCGCCGGAACCGCAGGCTCGGCGGGTGAAGGCGGACAAGACGCCGGAGCCGATGCTGCGGTCTGCCAATACGAACTCGGCGAGGTCTGCTCGCCTCCGGGTGTATATGAGTGCGACGAAACGGTTCGTTGCTCCTGCTTGCTCGAAACCGAAGCTGACGGCGGGTTGCTATACCAGAGCTACTGGAGCGACCCCACGGCGCCGGGCATTTACGAATGCCTGAATCCTTGCCAATGGAGCGTGCCCTGTTCGCTCGGTGGCTACGACGAATGCGAGACCTGCGTAGGCCCCGCG
This sequence comes from uncultured Gammaproteobacteria bacterium, assembly GCA_964640115.1. Lineage (GTDB taxonomy): Bacteria > Patescibacteriota > Patescibacteriia > 2-12-FULL-60-25 > 2-12-FULL-60-25 > MWCR01. The sequence goes on along the minus strand of CAZXFK010000013.1, from coordinate 4,792 downwards.
CTCGGAGGAGTCCCCGGAGACACGGAAACCTTCCAGTGCCGAGGCGGATATCTTTTCCGTCCGGAAATGGAAATTCCGGGTATCCCCATGTGCTCTTCAACCGACGCCGGCGTCACGGATGCCGGAGAAGACTCGGGGACACTCGATCCTTACGGCCCGGTGAGCGTTGTCTCTTGCGATCAGGATGAAGTCTACGAGACCAACCTGTTGCAATTGCCGGCCAACGGCCTGTACCTCGTCTATCTCTCCCCTTCCTATCCGGAACCGCTTCACGGCGCGTTCTACGACTGGACGGACTATGGCAATAACGGACCCGGTGGTTGGAGCGGATGGGAGGATACGGATTGGCAGATGCGGTGCGTAACCGGATCTACCCAGCAGTCGCCGATCATCTGCCCGCTCGAGGATGACGTTCTGTACCTGCGGGAAATCATGCCCAAGCTGGTTATGCCGGCGAGCGTGGACGACTGTTCCGTATACCACGAAGGTCAGGCCATGTACTGGTGTGGCAGTACCGCAGACGAGGCTGATATCGATGAGCTCTTCTGTGCCGGTACATGGCGCGTCTATCAGGACGGTGTCATGCTCGACGAGTACGTTGACGCTCCGGGTGCAACGCCCGAAGCAAGCTCTTTGTTCAAGAAGGTTGTGAGATCCCCCGGTGATCCGGACTCAAGCTTCACAACCTACCGCGTGCACATGGGCGTCCTCTGGACCCCGTGACATAACACGCGACACACTCACTCACACGCCGAGGCAATATGCCTCGGTTTTTTTGAACTTGATTAACAGGATTAACAGGATTTTCAGGATTGTGTTCTTGGCAACAATCCTGTTAATCGGGTTGTAATCCTGTAAATCAAGCTAAAAGAAAACCGCCCCGATGTAGAATCGGGGCGGGGTTAGTAAGTTGTAGTTAAAGAGCTAGTTGGTCAGCCAGTTCTCGCTAATGTAACGGTGGCAGGAATCCTGCCCCGGTACTTTTTCTGGTTTGACATAGATCGTAGTGCTGTCGGTTTGGCCAAGACCATAACCATCAACACTTACGGTGGCTAGTTCGTGGCAGGTTCCGCCCCAGTAGGAGTTATCCCATTCCTTGGGATTACCCCACTCGAAGTAGAACTGCCGTGGGGTGTAATACCCCACGAACGACATCTCGAAACATCCAGTCCAAACCATGGTGTGAGGTTGCCACTTGGGCAGAACCTCCCACAGCACGGGCTTGGGATGAGTATACTCACCTGGGCCACACAGAGTGACAACGACCGTTGCAAACGGATCTTTACCGTTGCAATCTTGGTCTTCGTTGTCACCCCAGATTTCCACGGTCGTGGGCCGAATGCGAGGATCACTGTCGTTGCAATCCCCTTCCGCGACCGTGTAACCGTCGCCATCCTTGTCAGCAGAGCTGATCAGATGCGAAGGCTCGGCACGGACTTCGAGATTGTACCAACCCTGGCCATTATCCTTGGCGTAGGGCGGTACTGTCCAGGTGACGATGCCATCGATTTCCACGTGGCAATAGGTGTTCATCTTGTGGATGGGCGCACCATACTGCTCGTTTGAAGTGATGGCGGAAAAACTCCAGAATTCCTCGGATTCCGGATTCAAATTCGCCGGATCCGCGGATGCGTTCCACTCGAACCGGCTCCCCTCTTTGATGCGAACCGAGAACTTTGCCCAGTACACATTCAGAGTTTGAGCCGAGGTTCCGAGGAACGCTCCCCAGGTAACCGGGTTCTGCGATTCCTGATCGACTTCATAGCCCAAGACATAGTACTTGTGGGCCAATCCGTCGGGGTGGCGCAGGTAGCAAGTGAGAAGAGGCTCCCACTCGGCCTTGCCGTCGCAGTTTTCGTCGATCTCATTGTTCATGATTTCGACAGCACCCGGGTTAATGTTCGGGTTTGCATCGTTGCAATCTCCGAACAGGGTTGCGAAGCCGGAAGGCTGTTCACAAGCTTGGGTCGTGACTGCTTCCACTCCCCAGCCGTCGCCCTCCGCATCGCGGTAGAACGTCTGCTTAACGCCCTCGTCGATGAGGCCGTCGCAGTCGTTGTCGTACCCGTCGCAGATTTCCGGAGCGTCCGGGTTGATCTGGGGATCACTGTCGTTGCAGTCTTCGTCGGCCGTAAAGCCGTCGTCATCCGCATCGGTGATCCCGGAACCACCCGTTCCGCCGGTGCCGGACGTTCCGCCAGTACCGCCGGTTCCTGCGGTTCCACCCGAGCCGGACGTACCGCCGGTGCCCGAGCTTCCGCCCGTTCCTGACGTTCCGCCTGTGCCGGCAGTTCCACCTGATCCGGCTGTTCCGCCGGTTCCTGCGGTTCCGCCCGTGCCGGAGGTTCCGCCCGTTCCGCCGGTGTTTGGGTTTGAGCAAAGACAGGTTCCGGTCCAAAAACCGGCAACACACTCCTCCACTCCTTGGCCGGACGTGCAGTACGAAGAGCAGTCGCGGACTTGTCCGCTGACGCACTCTTCCAGTTTTTCGCAGACACACATTCCGGACCAATGCTCATTTACGCATTGTTCCGTGCCTGTGAATCCGCCGGGGCAGTTGGAGGAACAGTCGCGGTCCGTTCCGGAGTTGCACTCCGAAACACTTCCGCCAGTTCCGCCAGCGCCTGATGTTCCGCCGGTGTTGGATGTCCCGCCCGAGCCGGCTGTTCCGCCAGTGTTGGATGTCCCGCCCGAGCCGGCTGTTCCGCCGGTTCCGGACGTTCCGCCCGAGCCGGACGTTCCGCCCGTTCCTTGCGGGTCGGGGCAAGTGCAAGTTTCGCTGAAGAGATTTCCCTCTTCGCAAAACCGCTTGCCTTCCGCACCTTCGGGGCAGTCGTAACACCACTTCCATGATCCGACAGGATCACAGAAGTTGGGGTCCTTGGCAGAGCCCCCGGTGCCGGCTGTTCCGCCGGTATCCGACGTTCCGCCCGCGCCCGACGTTCCGCCGATTCCCGCGGTTCCGCCCGTGTTGGACGTACCCGCCGAGCCGGACGTTCCGCCTGTTGCCGAGCTTCCGCCCGTACCGGACGCGCCGCTCGAACCGGCAGTTCCGCCTGTCGAATTCGACTCAGGCAAGTCACCGGTTTCTCCCAGACATCCGACTTGCGTCGATGCGACAAACAGCAAAACAACCATCACAAAAAATCGCGAAACCATGTCTTTCTCCTTTTCTTGCCCGCTTTGACTGTCTCTTTTGGTTAATTGGAGACAAAAAGCGGGATTTTTTCGAGGTTCTGGTTAATGCTTTCCGAGGTTGGAAAACATATAAATATAGCATAAAAATGCCATTTTGTCAATGGTTGCAAGACAAAGTTTTTATCTTAAATTAAATAAAAAAATATACCCGCATTTATTAGCTTAACAAAGCCAAATATACTAAAACTGTGGATTGATAAGAAGTATTGACAAAAATCAAAAACCTTGGTACAGTCCAAATGTCCTATCGACAAGCGCGCTAGAAGATTAAGGACGCAACCCCCTAACTCCATCAAATTAAGGAGAGAGGACATGCGTACCACCAAATTGATTCATGACGTTACTTTTTGTGTGCCACAAAGATAGTGATCGTGCCCGGCACGATTCACGTTTAACATCTTTGTGTATATGCAAGGAATGAGCGCCATGATTCACAAGCGCAGCGATTCGGAAGATACGATTAAAAGATCCAATGGGATCTGTCAGTCCGAGTGCAAGCGTGTTTTTACTCCCAGTGAGTTGCAACCGCATATGCACTGCCCGATTGGCGCGTAAATCAGGGCCTTTGCGCCCTTGTAATACCGCTAAACAATTACGACGATCCCTCTGTCGGCAAGGTGTTAAGACACTGATGCCGTTTTGAAAGAAAAAAGCGGAGTCTCGGATACTCCGCGAATCCTCATCCACCCACGGCGCCAATGCTTTAAGGCGCCTTTTGTATTTAAGGATTAATCTGCGCACCGCGCCACATGAACTCGAACATGGCTTTAAGCATATCTCTGGTTTCTTTGTTTTCAAATAAAAAGACAACCGGCTTGGCCTTGGGTAATATAATAGCAACTTTATCATCGAACAAAGTCATCTCACCTATAAACTTATATTGTTCGTAGGGAATAAATTTTACTTGCCAGTTTTCTTTATTGTAAATCGGCATACTGACACCCGGTTTTAATGCCGCTATAAAACGCCCACGTAATTGACGATTCAGAAGCATGCGTTGAGATTCGTCTATTTTGGAGACTTTTTCGATTTCTTCATCAATTGCAGTGATGGATAATATCTCTCCTCTGGTTTGCAGATAAATTTCACGAACCGTGCGCAAGCCCTCTTCGCCTTCGAAGAATCTGACATTGGGTTTTTCTTCGGATGAAGCATTGAAAAGTGCTAAAAAGGTCGGCATGGCTTCTTTAAGGCGATTTTCTTTTTCTTGAATTACGGACATGTCTTTTTCTATAAGACGCTTCAAGCGTTCCGGTGACTCGGCCACGAACATGGTTTTTTTGCCTTGGTCGTAAGTGGACATAAGGCCTCGGCGTTTGAGTGATTCGATCATCACATAAGTGGTGGCGCGGTTGACTCCGGATTTTTTGGCAATATCCTGCACACTGGCCGGGCCAAGCTCAAGCATAGCCAAGTATACGTTGGACTCTTTATCCGACAGGCCGTATTCGGCCAAACATTCTTTGAGATTTTTCATAGCATGTAGATTTAGTCGTAACGTCGTAAAGTCGTAACGTTATAACGTCGTAACGGAGTTGGAAGGATTTAGTACGTTATGAACGTTATGACTTTATGACGCAGTACTTAAGTTGGT